>JAHIRA010000099.1 GCA_018818905.1 Patescibacteria group bacterium
AAGTTCCTACAGAGGATGAAAAAGGGGTTGAGGGAGTCTTTGCTGGGGTGCTAGAAGCGGTTAAGGAGCTGGGACCACAGAGTCTGCTGGGCGTTGGCGTGGGGATTGCTGGTCAGATTGATGCTGATAAGGGTTTGTTGGTCTACTCGCCCAATATGCCAAAACTGACTCATGTCGATATCAAAGCTCAACTGAATAGCATAATGAAGAAGCTAGATCTTGAAGAAAATCTAGCTATCAAAGTTGACAATGATGCCAATGCTTTTGCTCTGGCCGAGCATCACATTGGGGCTGCCAAAGATTTCAAGGATGTTGTAGTTCTAACCTTGGGTACCGGAGTGGGAGGCGGTTTGATTGTTGACAAGCAACTTTACCACGGCCAAAGCTTTGCTTCAGAACTTGGGCATATGGTAGTGGAGGTCAATGGCCGTCGCTGTTCATGCAATCTTTTGGGTCATCTTGAGGCTTATTCTTCGGGAACATCTATAGAAAAGATGTACAACGAAGAAACTGGCATAACCAAAGACGCTCTTGAGATTGAAAAAGAAGCCCAAGCCGATCCACAGAGTCAGGGTGCCAAAGTATATCAAAAAGCAGGAGAGTATTTGGGTTTTGGTCTGGCTAGTCTAGTTAACATCCTCGATCCTGAGATAATTGTTCTGGGCGGAGGAATTGGTCGTTCTGATCTTATTTATCAAGTAGCTAGCAAAATATGCCAGCAAAATATATTCTTTCAAGACAGAAAAGTAAACATAGTTAAGTCAGAGCTAAGCAATGATGCCGCTATTATTGGTGCGGCTATGCTGGTTATTTAGTTCTCCTTATGCTCACTGGTAAGCATTTTCTTCTTCTCTGATATTCTATAGTAATGTAAGTTCGAAATCAAAAAAGACGTATCGACTACGTCTTTTTTGATGTTAACCCTGACTCAAAAACCCATTCAAACCTGTTTTCCTCGATCCCTTGTTATTGCTTTCTATTGATGATTTTATCTCTTTGACCTCTTCCTCGAGACTGGTAACCTCCTTATCTCTTTCTTTTAGTACCCTCTCTAGGGCTTTTTTGAATTCAGGTGCCAAAATTGGGTGCTCCTCAATAGCTTGTTTGGCAAACTCAAGATCGTTTTTGTGCTTGTTTTCCATATAGCAACTCTAACCTATAAATCAAAGAGAGATCCCAGCTCCTCTTTGCTAAGTTTTTTCTGAATCTCCTGAGCAAATTTTAACATATATCGGGGTAATTTTGGGGCTGCCTTGATTTCTTTTATAATTTGACGACTGTCATCGTCTGAGACGCCAATTTTAAACAAGCCACTCAATTCTTCTTTGCTTAGACTTCCGATTAACCGTTCAGCTTTTGCTTCTTCTTCATCATCAAGCTTGGCAATGGCTTCAGCTCTTGTTTCGGTAGCAAAGTCTGACAGTTTATCTACCCCAAGATAGGCAGCAAGTTCACTTTTACTAAATCTATCTTCCAAATCTTTGACGAATTGCAAATCATAGTCACTGTTTTTACCAAGTTTTTCTTTGAGATTAGCCTCGACCGGTGCTCGTTCTGTAGTGGTCAGGCCTGACAACGACAGTAAAGCCCGGAGCTCTTCTGGTCCTAAAGCTTCTTTAATTTTAATCGCCTGCTTCTGTTCTCTACGAGTCATTTTTTCTGACACTAGCTTCGCTTTCTCTTCTTGCTCTTCCTTTTCTCCCTCAACATCAGTTCCAAAGTAAAGACCGAGTTCATACTTATCAAGCCTATTTTGTAACTCTTCGGCCAATTCCAAGTCGTATTCAGGCAGTTTCTCTTTAATTCCTTCCATTATGGGATCACGCTGTTCGTCTGTTAATCTTGATAAGCTAAACAATGCTCTAATTTCATCCTTACTTAAAGCCTCCTTAAGCTTGTTAGCCTGTCTTCCTTCTCCACGAGTCAATTTTTTTGCCACCAGTTCATACTCTTCTTCGTCAACTCCCTCTGGAATATAATCTTTGGTTAGAGGAGGAGTTTCCGGAACTTCCGGTTGCTCTTTCTCTTCAGTCTGTTCTGCCGGTTCTTCAGGCACTTCACTTTTCTTTTCTACGTTCCTCAACGACTCTTCAGCCGTGTTCATAATTTCTTGCCACTTATCTTTGTCGGCGCTAGTGCCAAATTTTTTTTCAAGTGTGACTCTCAACTTATCTAAGTCACGCAAACCCTCTGAAATAAGCGCTGATCTAGATTTGTCATCTTTTGCAAGTTCTTTGATAGAGGCAATGTCGGCATTAAGTTTATCACTGACTTCAGTTTGAAGCTCAGGCGTGGCTTTATCAATTTGGCCTATTATTTCAAGAACATTATCTTTGATATTCAAGCTCTCTGCTGTTTCCTGCGCTTCTTTGGTGGCTTCACTTTCATTGCCAAGATCTCTCAAAGACCCTTCGGCCGAATTCATAATTTCTTGCCATTGATCTTTATCGGTGGTCGTCCCAACTCTTTTTTCAAGTGCGTCTCTCAAGTCATCAAGGTCATGTAATCCTCCTGTAATAAGAGCCGATTTATCTTTTCCAGCCTCCGAAAGACCTTCGATGGAGGCAATGTCGGTATTGAGTTGGGTACTGACTTCAGTTTGAAGTTCAGTAGTGGGTTTACTTTGGCTCAGTATTTCAAGAACATTATCCTTAATACTGAAACTTTTTTCTTTTTCTTCAGAAGCTTCGGTTTCTGCTGAAGCTTCGCTAGGTTCAGGTGTTGGTTCTGGGGTTGTCTCTGCTGATTGTTTTAGTTCCTTTAATTTTTCTCTTAATAGGCGCTCTTCTTCCTTTAGACGATTTTCAAATTCTTGTCGCGTCAGCTCTTTCTCTTGTATGGCTTTTATGTACTCTTCTCCGAGAATATTCCCGTGTTGAGCTTCTATCTCTTTAGCAAATCGTTCGTCGTTCTCCCTGCCAATTTTATTCACAGCAGTTTCTTGCATAGCTCGGTTAATCTGCTTTTGTAGCATATCTTCCTGACTAGGTGCTTTTTTCTCAGGCTTCTGCTCCGCCACCTCACCTTGCTCGACAGCTCCTTCTAGTTGATTCTCTGAAGTTGCTTCATTTCCTTGAGAATCTAACTCTGATTCACTGAAATCTTCCTCTGTTGTCATATAATTTTATTTATTTACTTAAGTCTACTTCTCTAGTAGAATAATAGCAGAAAACTAGATATTATTGAAATACATGACTGAAGCGATTTGGGAAGTTCGTCGCAAGTGTTCAAAAAAACACATCAACGCCTTTTCTGAATACGACGCAATTTTGGTTCAATTACTCTATAATCGAGGTCTCAAGACACAAGCAGACGTCGATGAGTTTTTTAATCCAGATTTTGATCAAGATCTTCACGACCCTTATCTTTTCACAGATATGGAGCGGGCCGTCCAAAGAATCCTTGAAGCCGTCAAAAATAAAGAAAAAGTTGCTATTTACGGTGACTATGATGCTGACGGTGTGACTGCTTCTAGTATTCTCACAGAGCTTTTTAGAGCTCTGGGTCTTTCCGGCCAGATCTATATTCCAGACCGTAAGAATGAGGGCTATGGTCTCAACAAGAAATCGATTGAGTGGCTGTATCACAAAAAGATTGATCTTATTGTCACTTGCGATTGCGGGGTCAGTAGCCGAAAGGAAATTGACTACGCCAAAGATGAATATGATATCGATGTAGTTGTTTTAGACCATCATCATCTACCCGAGAATTTCTCCAAAGACTACATAGTCGTTGACGCCAAGAGAAAAGGTGACAAATACCCATTCAAAGAGCTATGTGCTGCTGGGGTAACTTTCAAACTGGCCGAAGCTTTTTACCGTCACGAAAGAAAATACCTCAAGGCAAAAAACAAAGAAGCTTTTTTAAAGTGGCTTCTTGATCTTGTGGCTATTGGGACTGTTGCAGATTGTGTTCCACTTTTTCATGAGAACAGAACCCTGGTTCAGTACGGGCTGACGGTTCTTTCCAAAACCAAACGAATCGGTATTCAAGAAATTTTCAAAAAAGCTGGAATTTCTAACGAAGCCATCACTAGTTATCATCTCGGATATTTGGTTGGCCCTCGAATCAACGCCGCCGGCAGGATAGATCACGCCAATGTTGGTTATCAACTACTGACCAGCAAAAACAGAACCGAAGCCGCAGCATATGCAGAAAAACTAGAGAAAACCAACACTCGAAGACAAAACTTAACAGAAAAAGTTCTAGAAGAAGCTCTTTGTGAGATCAAAAAAAGAAAGAAGCTTGAGAAAATAATTGTGATTGGCAAGCATTGGCCACAAGGCGTTCTGGGTATTGTGGCCGGAAAGCTCACCGAGAAATACTCGAGACCGGTCATTGTTTTTACGATTCCAACTTCAGAGGACAGAAAAAAGGGTCAAGTCGGTTGTGTTGGTTCTGGTCGAGGCCCGGTTAGTTTTAATCTGGTCAAAGCTATTGCGGCTTGTAAAAAAGACCTTGAAGAATATGGCGGACATCAGCAAGCAGCAGGCCTCACCGTAACTTACAAGAAATACAACAAATTCAAAGAAAGCATAGAGAAGTTTGCGGCAACGAAGCTCAAAGAAAAAGATTTAGTGCCCAAGATCTCTATTGATGCCAAAATATCTCTTGGGGATGTCAATTGGGACTTTGAAAAAAGTATGTCCAAAATGAATCCTTTTGGTGAAGGCAACCCCGAACCTAGATTTCTAACTGAGAAGCTCGCCATAGTCACTATTATGGCCGTTGGCAAGAAGTCCAATCATCTCAAAATGGTTCTAGAAGATCAGAAGGGGAATCAGAAAAATGCTATTGCCTTCAGTTTTGGAGATAAGATCAAGGACTTCAGAATCGGCGACTTGATAGACGTGGTTTTCTCTTTTTCAATCAACGAGTGGAATGGCAACAGAAATCTAGAACTTCGAGTTGTTGACATGAAGAAATCAAAACAATCATGACGCAAGCAAAATTCTCATTGTTTACCGACGGGGGAGCCAGGGGCAACCCCGGTCCGTCTGGGGCTGGTGCAGTTATCAAGAATAAAAGCAATCAAACAGTTTTTAAAATTTCTGAATATCTCGGAGACTTAACCAACAATCAAGCCGAGTACCAAGCCTTGATTTTAGGGCTTAATAAAGCCAAAAAAGAGGGTATCACTAGTTTGGATTGTTTTCTCGATAGCGAACTCATTGTCAAGCAACTCAATGGTGACTATCGAGTCAAGGACGCCAAACTGAAAGAAGTTTTTGCTCTAGTTGCGGAACTCCTCAAAAACTTTGACAACATCTCTTTTAAACATATCAGAAGAGAAAAAAACAAAGAGGCTGATATGCTCGTCAACAAGGCTCTAGACAAAGCACTCAAATCGTAGAAAGCGTCTCTTGTTATATTTGATCTAAGCCACAAGAGGTGTTAAAATAAAGTAAGGTCACGTATGGAAAGCCAAAAAAGAATTCAGGCAACGCTAGAAAAAGCCTTGGCCCAAGACAATCTTTTCCAGTCCTACATTTTTTCTGGTCCCAGAAATTCAGGCCGGCTTGAAATGGCTCTCAATCTAATAAAAAAAGCTATTTGTCATGAAAGCGAGTTGACTAGGTTTTCGGGAAAGAAAATTAGTATTGCCGAAGTCAGGGATCTGAAGCGCAAGTTTAGTCTCCAGAAAAGAAACTACAACTTTTGTCTTATCGATGACTATGGCGCTCTAACCCCCGAAGCTGGTCAAGCTCTCCTAAAAATTCTAGAGGAACCTACCGCCAAAACTCATTTCATTATTCTGACCGAGGATCATACTAGAATTCTTAGAACGATTATTTCGCGTTGTCAGGTCTTCAGTTTCAATCGTTCTCAGCAAGTAGACGATCCTTCCTTAAAAAATGATACAGAGTTTTTGATCGAGGTTCTGGGGCAGGACCTCAAAGATCGCTTTGATCTGGCCAAGAAACTTTCATCTTCAAAGACACTCGAGACATCAATTTCAAACTGGATTTCGCTTTCAAGGACGGCCCTTCTAGAAGCAGTTCACTCTCCGCAAGGGCAATCCCAATCTCTCGGCAAACAGTATTCCTTGAAAGAAATTTCATCTATAGTCAAAAGCCTTGAAGCTTCTTTTTCCCTTCTACAGAAAAATGTTAACTCAAGACTGATTCTTGAAAATATATTTTTGAGTCTATGAATCGCAAAATTATTTTTGTTCTTGTGCTGGCGTTTATGCTCACTAACGCCAGTCTCTGTACCCAAGACAAGACTCCAGAAAATCTGGGGGTCTTTTTGAGCACAGATTATGGTGAGAAATATGAGCAAGCAAATAAGCTTCCGGACGACAAAAACCTAAACAAGGTGAGTGTCATGGATATTTCCATTGACGCTTTTAATCCAAGTCTTATTTATTTGTGTACCAGAGACCAGGGCATTTTCAAGTCAGTAAACTCTGGTGAGTTATGGGAAAGAACTTCTATTGAGGCTGGTACTTTTTACCACGTTGCCATTGATCCCAAAAATAATAGAACCCTTTATGCTGCCGGATTTGTTGACAACTATGGCAAGCTTCTCAAAAGTACTGACGGTGGCAAAGAATGGGAAGAAGTCTACAGAGAAACTCATGAAGAAAGCAAGGTCTTCAATGTTCAGATAGACAGCTTTGATACCAGAAAAATTTATGCTGTAACGGAAAAAGGAGCGGTTATAAAAAGTGAAGATAACGGACGCAGTTGGGTAGTCAAGCATTGGTTCCCCAAAAGAGTCGTTCTTCTAAAGATTTCACCTTTTGATTCTCGTCATATTTACGTTGGTAGCCCAGATTTTGGCATGGCCAAAAGTCTTGATGGTGGCGAGACTTGGGAGGAAATAATAATGTATCAAAACAAAGAAGAGATAGTCGAGGTAGCTGTCGAAGAAGAGAATGAGCAAGGAGAAACAATTACAGTCACCAAAGAAGATAAGGTCTATAAACTTCTTGACGAAATCTACGAAAACTCAGATCATGTTTTTGACTTTGAATTTCATCCACAGGATCAAAATACTATCTATGTTAGTTCTGAATTTGGTCTTCTCAGAACAACAGATGGGGGCACAATTTGGCAACCCGTTAATCTTCTGGTTCCCCCAGGTGAGAATTCACTAGTTCGCTTTGTCATTGACCCCCAAAACCCAAACAATATTTACCTCTCTCTAGACAATTCAATCTATAAAACCAGAGACGCCGGAGCTCATTGGACAGTGAAGAAAATCACTGATAGCTTTATTCATGCGCTGTCAATTGACCCTGAAGACTCGGGCCGGGTTTATGTCGGGGCTTGGTACCGTGGAGAGCAGTAGAATATTTTGCCATAAAATTATACCAAAAATATGTATCAACAAACTATCACCGAGGCCAAACAGAATTTTGACAAATCAATTGAACATCTCAAGAAAGAGCTTGGAACCCTCAGAACGGGACGGGCTAGTTCTGCTCTTGTCGAAAACATTCAAGTGCAGTATTATGGAACCCCAACCCCTCTCAATCAGTTGGCCAATATCAATATTCCTGAACCGCAGTTAATCGTGATCCAGCCCTATGATAAAGGGGGTATCAAAGATATTGAAAAGGCCATTTCTGAGTCAGAACTAAAGCTAACTCCAACTTCTGATAGTGAGGTCATTAGAATCTCTCTTCCTGATCTGACAGAAGACAGAAGGAAAGAATTGGTTCAAGTCATGAATCAAAAATTGGAAGAAGGCCGAGTGGCTATCAGAAATACTAGAGAAGACGCCCAGAAGAAGATCAAGCAGGCCGAAACCGATGGCGCAATCTCGGAAGATGACAAGTTCAAGGCTGAAGAAGAGCTAGGTAAGGTTGTTGAAGAATTCAATCAAAAAGTTAAAGAAATAGGCGAGGCCAAAGAGCAAGAGATTATGAGCCTTTAATCAGATAAACTAAGTATGTTTTTCATTATTGTTTTTATTGTTATTTTGGGACTCCTGGTTTTTGTCCATGAACTTGGACATTTTTTGGCTGCCAAAGCGGCTGGAGCCAAGGTAGAAGAATTTGGCTTTGGTTTTCCGCCCAAAATCTTTGGTATCAAAAAAGGTGAGACTACCTACTCTATTAACTTGATTCCATTGGGTGGGTTTGTCAAAATTATGGGCGAAGACGGAGGGGGTAAAAAAGACCCGCGCAGTTTCTCGTCCAAAGGTTTTTGGGCCAGGATTGGTATTCTTGTTTCTGGGGTCACTATGAATGTTCTTCTAGCCATGATTCTTCTGGCAATTGGTTTCTGGGTCGGGCTGCCACTAGCTGTTGATGATGACGACGCAAAAGCTAAATTTCGTGATCCTAGAATTCAAGTTATTGAAGTAGCCAAAGATTCTCCTGCCGCTGCCGCCGGAATTAATCCTACAGATCAAGTTCTCAAAATAGATGACAAAGATATTGCCACAGTCTCTGATTATCAAGAGGTAGCAAACGTCAAAGCAGGCCAAGAGGTTGCAGTAACAATTTTGAGTGGTGGAAGCGAAAAGACGGTCAATCTTCTCTCAAGAGATGATCCACCTGAAGACGAGGGTCGGACAGGAATTGCCTTAGTCAAAACCGGGATTGTTTCATATCCGTTCTTGACCTCAGTGGTGATGGGAGTTGAATACACTTTTGTGATCATGAAAACAGTAGTTATCTTCTTTTCTGATTTAATTTCAAAACTGGTTGTTGGACAGCCGGTTACTTTTGATGTAACTGGTCCGGTGGGCATTGCTCGGATGACGCGCCAAGCGACAACCATGGGCTTTAGCTATCTCATACAACTAACAGCTCTGCTCAGTGTTAATCTGGCTATCGTTAATATTTTGCCACTTCCAGCTCTTGATGGCGGTCGAATTCTTTTTATCATTATTGAAAAAATTAGAAGGAAGCCTCTCAATCAGAGAATTGAAGGTCTTATCCATACGGCTGGATTCATATTGCTCATGCTTCTAATGGTTGTTATTACCTTTAGAGATGTCTTTAAATTTAAAGAGGACTTTTTTGGCCTCTGGGATAAATTAGCAGGATTATTTTAACATGAAACAAACACATCTATTCTCAAAAACTGTCAAAGACGTTCCCAAAGAAGAAACTAGCATCAACGCTCAGCTCCTCATTAAGGCTGGATTTATTGACAAGCTTCAGGCCGGGGTTTATTCTTTCTTGCCTCTCGGCCATCGCGTTCACGAGCGGATCAAAAATGTTATTCGTGAAGAAATGAACGCTGTTGGTGGGCAAGAAATTTATATGCCAGCTCTTCACCCCAAGAAAAACTGGACCGTTACCGGTAGATGGGATGAGGCGACCGAGGTCATGTTTCAGTTTGTAGGTCGAGGAGATAAAGAAATGGGACTGGGTTGGACTCACGAAGAAATCGTCACTCCTCTGGCAAAAAAGTTCGTCCATTCTTATAAAGATCTGCCACGCGCTGTTTATCAGATTCAAGACAAGTTCAGAAATGAACCCCGAGCCAAATCAGGTCTTCTGAGAGGTCGGGAATTTAGCATGAAAGATATGTACAGTTTTCATATCAGTGCCAAAGATTTGGAAAATTTCTATGACGAAGTATTAGAAGCATATCATCGAATCTTCAAGAGAATGGGGCTAGAAGCTCTTCTGGTAGAAGCTTCTGGCGGGGCCTTTTCCAAATATTCTCATGAATTTCAGGTGCTAACAGAAAACGGAGAGGATTTGGTTTATGTTTGTAAAGATTGTGGCCGACACCAGAACAAAGAAATCGTTGAAGACGACAACTGTCCTGATTGTGGAACCAAAAGGTCTGCCAAGAAGGCTATTGAGGTAGGTAATATTTTTAAGCTCAAAAACCGTTTTTCGGAAGCTTTTAAATTCAAAGCAGTTGACAAAAATGGACAAGAGCAAGATATTCAAATGGGGTGTTATGGTATTGGGCCCTCGAGGATAATGGGGACAATTGTAGAAATCATGCATGATGACAATGGAATGATTTGGCCCAAAGAAGTCACCCCTTATCAGGTTCATTTGTTAGCTCTTGCCACTGAAGATGAGCAAGTCAAAGATAAAGCTAATAGAGTTTATAAGAATCTTAAAGAAGCGGGCGTTGAAGTTTTTTTCGATGATCGAGAAAAAGTTTCCCCAGGTGAAAAATTTGCTGATAGTGACCTAATAGGCTTGCCTCTTCAAATTCTGGTTGGCAAGAAAACGGCCACAAGTTCTCAAGTTGAGGTCAAATCTAGAGATGGCAAGAATCTTGATTTCACAGATGCTGACAATCTAACCGAAGAAGAGGGATTGGCCGAAGCTATACACAAGTATTATCAGAACTGAGTTCAAAATTAGCTTGTCCATCTAACCGTCTTTCTGCTAGACTAACAAATCCGGTCCTTTCTATTTCTGATTTTGCCTTTTGACTTTCTAAATCATGTCGCTTATCAATAACATTTTGGGTCAGTTTTCCAAAGATATTGGAATTGACCTGGGAACCGCCAATACTCTTGTCTATGTTCGTGACAAGGGTATCGTTATTAACGAACCTTCAGTCGTCGCTGTTAACAAGCGGACAGGCCAAGTTCTGGCTATTGGCGATGAAGCCAAAAAAATGGTAGGCAGAACTCCTTCCCACATTGTGGCGACAAGACCTCTGGTAGACGGAGTGGTCTCTGACTTTGAAGTGACAGAGCAAATGCTCAAGTACTTCATTGAAAAGGTTCATCGTGAGGGTTTTAGTCTTTTTCCCAGGCCGAGAGTGGTGATTGGAATTCCTCTAGGAGTGACTGAAGTGGAAAAAAAGGCAGTCGAAGATGCGGCCATGAACGCCGGGGCGCGCCAAGTTTTTCTCATAGAAGAACCAATTGCGGCCGCAATAGGCGCTAGACTCCCAGTGCAAGACGCTTCAGGAAGTATGATTGTTGATATTGGTGGTGGAACCTCGGAGATTGCGGTTTTGTCTTTGGGTGGACCCGTGACTTCCAAGTCCCTGAGAGTGGCGGGTGACGAGATGAACAGTGATATTATTCGCTTTGCCAGGGACGAGTTTAACCTTCTCCTTGGAGAAAGAACAGCCGAAGACATAAAAATTGCTATTGGCTCGGCCTATGAAATTGAAGAGACTTTAGAGACGACGATGCGAGGTCGCGATCTGGTCACTGGTTTGCCACGCGAAGTAACCATTAATGATGAACAAGCCAGACAAGCTCTCAAGAGATCGGTCAAAAGTATTGTCAATAGTATCAAATCAACGCTAGAAGAAACTCCGCCTGAACTCATAGCTGACATCATGGATCGTGGTATTATTCTGGCCGGCGGTGGAGCATTGCTTCGGGGTCTCAATATTTTGATTCATGAACAAAGTCAGATGCCTGTTCATCTTGCCGATGATCCTTTGACTTGCGTGGTTCGTGGAACAGGATTGGTGCTTGAAGATCTAGATACTCTTAAAGAAGTTCTCGTTGCTCCTCAGTACGACACCAAGCTAAAATAAATGTCATTTGTTTTTTGTAAAAAATGAGTCGTTTTTCAGAGAATAAATTCTATTACCTGATTGTCAGTGTGGCAATCATCATCATATTCTCAATTCTTCATGTCGTAGGTATTCTAAAACCGGTTGAGAGCTATTTTGTCAGATTCATTTCTCCGGTTCAATCATTTTTCTATCGTCAAGGCCAAGGGTTGTCTAACTTTTGGTCTTTGTTGTCTTCGGTCAGACAAATCAGTACCGACAACAATAGATTGGAAGAAGAAACTGAATTGCTTCGAGCCGATGTTTCTAGACTGAAAGAGATAGAGAACGAAAACAAACTTCTCAGAGAGCAATTGGGTTTTTCTGAAAAAAATCCTTTCGAAACTATTCCATCTTTGGTTGTTAGCTCAGATCCATCAACGACGTTGCAATTTATTAATATTGACAAAGGACGTAAAGATGGAGTTCAAGCAGGTAAGCCAGCTGTTTCCTCAACAGGTATTATGGTTGGCAAGGTTATTGAAGTCGAAGATAAAACAGCCAAGGTGCTACTTCTAACCGACACCAACAGCTCTATTGTGGGCATTACCCAGGACACCAGGGCCAATGGCCTGATCAAGGGAGAGCACGGCTTAGCGCTCAAAATGTCAACTATTGCTCAAGACAAGGATGTGAAGCCCGGAGAGAAGGTTGTAACCGCAGGCATGGAAGAGAATGTTCCCAAGGGGCTCTTGATTGGAGAAATTGAAGAAATCATTTCCTATGATAATGAGCTCTTCAAAGAGGCCAAAGTGAAACCCCTGGCCAATTTTAATAAAGTTGAAATGGTCTTCATTCTAAAGTAATGAGAAATTATTTTTTTGCTATAGTTGCCCTGCTCTTTGCTGTTCTCCAGGCCTCGTTTTTTGCTGGTCTTAGCAAGGCAGGTCTGGCACCAAGCTTGGTTTTGGCCTCACTGGTTAGCCTGTGTTTGCTTAGAA
>JAHIRA010000100.1 GCA_018818905.1 Patescibacteria group bacterium
ATCCAAAGGCCCTGGCTTACAGCCGAAAAATTGCTCGTAAGTTTGGTCTTGGTGATTGTATCAGTACAGTCGAAGGGACGGTTAGTCGTAGAAGTAATGAGCTAGAGAGAGCTGTTAACTGCCATACTCCAGACATTGTTGAGGTGATTGGCTTATTGGATTACCTTAGCGATAGTGCGGCTTCAGCCTTGATCAAAAGGCTCTCTGGGCTGTTACACTTGAACGGTGGCGGATTTTTCTTCACAGCCAATGTTGCGCCAAATCCAGAGCAGTTCTTCTTAAAATGGGTGATTGGCTGGCCCATGATCTATCGCACAGACAAAAGACTTTGGCGAGTAGTTGCTGACGCTGGCGTTTCCCGTTTCCAGATCAAATACGAGCCCCACAGAATTCATGGAATTGTTATTGCAAGAGTCAACCTTGCTTAACCCCCGAAGAATTGATAAAATTCTACATAGTGTAGACAAAATCTTTTTCAGGGGTTCTTTATTTATCGAAATGGATTATTTTTCAATATCTGCTTTAATTAATGCATTTACCAGTATTATCTTGGGTGTTTTTGTTCTTGCCAAAAACAGAAAAAGCCCTGTTGGATTTTCTTTCTTTTTATTTGCATTTTCAGTTTTTATTTGGAGCTTCTGCTACTTTTTTTGGCAGCAAGCTAATAGCTCTGACGGCGCTCTCCTTTGGTCAAGGGGCTTAATGGCAGGTGCGACTCTTATCCCTTTTTCTTACTTATATTTTGTTCTAGTTTTTCTAAATAGAGTAAAAAAAGAGAAATTTGTTTTTATTCTGGCTTCAGTTGTAACCCTAATACTAACAGTCTCAAATTTAACATCTTTGGTAGTTAAAGGTGTTGCGCCTAAGCTTTCTTTTCCTTTTTGGCCCGAGCCAGGTATTTTTTTCCCACTTTTCCTTGCTTCATTTTTTGGATTTGTTGTTTATTCATCGATACTGCTTTACAAAGCATATCGAAAACAGAAAAATGCTAGAAGAAGCCAGATTGCTTACGTTTTGACTGGCATGGTTATTGGTTTTGCTGGTGGTTCAACTAATTTTCTTCTTTGGTACAACATCCCTATCCCTCCAATTGCTAATGTTTTAGTTTCGCTTTATGTTGGGTTTGTTGCCTACGCTATAATTCGCTACCGCCTCATGGACATCCGCATAGTCATCCGCAAAAGCATTGTCACCATCACTGCCTTAGCCACCATCATCAGCATTGGGCTTCTACTTATGTACGCTGAAACCAGGCTTTTCAATAATGCTTTGTCTCCCGCAACGGCCGGAGCAGTTATTTTAGGCATCAGCGTTCTTCTCTACAACCCAGTCCGCAATCGGTATCTGAAACTTGCCAACAAGTATTTCTTCACCAGTCTTTATAACTATCAAAAGACTATCGAGGATTTGACCAGAAGTCTAACTACTGTTATTGAGCTCAAGAAAGTAGTTGATATGATTGTTGATACTATCATGCAAACCATGGGTCTTGATAGGGCAGGGGTTTTAATTCTAGAGGACGCTTCGGCAAAAAATAAAAAAGAAAGACGCTACAGTATTGCTAAGATTGTTGGTTTTGATAAAAAAAATGGCATTAGTTTAGTCAAAGACAATTTTCTAACCAAATATCTAGAGGAAACCAAGAAGCCTCTAGTTTACGAAGAAATTCATCGCTTGGCAGAAGAAGAGGGTAGTGAAGGCAAAAAAGACGAACTCCTAAAACTTCAAAAGAACATGAAGAAGATAGAAGCTTCTGTTTGTCTGCCACTAACAAGCGGTCAGAAGATGATCGGTTTGATAGTGCTTGGTAACAAAGTTGCTCGTGATGCTTACACCAAAGAAGATCTCGAACTTCTCACCACTCTCTCTGGGCAAGCTTCAGTAGCCATAGAAAATGGATTACTCGTTCAAGAAGTTAAACGCTTCAACGAAACCCTCCAATCCGAAGTCGAAAAACAAACCAAGGAAATCAAAGATCTCTACGAAATGAAATCCAACTTCCTCACGGTAGCCTCTCATCAACTCAGAACCCCTACCAGCATTATTAGGGGGACACTCTCTATGTTGGTTGAAGATGATCTTTCTCCTGAACAGGTAAACAAAATGACGGCCTCGGCTTTTGAATCTTCTAGCAATCTTGAGCGGGTTATTGAAGACATCTTAGTTGCTGCCGAAATAGACTCTTCAAAGTTCAATTTCAGTCCCGAGCCTGTCGATATCATTCCAGTGATCAAAAAGGTCGTTAAGGACTTAAAACTCAAGGCTGACACCAAGGGTTTGAAGCTTAACTTTGATGAGCCAGGCTTCAAGAAGGCTATGGCCATGACGCATGCTACCAAAGTGGAACAGGCTTTCGCTAACCTGATTGATAATGCTCTTAACTATACAACTACAGGCAGCGTCACGGTCAGTATCAAACCAGAGAAGAAAAAAGGCCAAGATTATTTCACTTTTGTCTGTAAGGATACCGGTATTGGCATGACCAAAGAGGACATCAAAAAAATTGGCGAGAAGTTTTTTAGAAGCAAAAATGTTTTCTCTGTCCACCCCAACGGCACCGGCTTAGGGGTTTATATCGTCAAAAGTGTGGTTGATTCCAGTGAGGGTTTCTTGACTGTCGAAAGTCCTGGCCTAGAGAAGGGAAGTTCTTTCATGATTTCACTCAAACAAGCCACATCCAAAGAAATTGATAGGTTTAATAAAGAACAGACGCAGAGAGAAGATCTCAAAGAGAAGTCATGAAAATGCTTTCCAGTATAGATATTGCGAAGTCTTTATTGTTGAAACTTTGACAAAATTAAGCTAAGATTGATTCAAATAACTAATACAGAAACTTATGAACCTCATCCCCACAGTCATAGAAAAATCAACCCACGGCGAGCGTGCTTACGATATTTTTTCTCGCCTCCTAAAAGATAGAATTATTTTTCTTGGTGGCGCCGTTGATGATCAAATGGCCAACACTATTATCGCTCAACTTCTCTTTCTGGAAAGCGAAGACAAGAACAAAGATATCAAAATTTATATCAATTCGCCCGGTGGTTCAGTAACTGCTGGTCTAGCCATCTATGACACAATGCAGTATGTTAAACCTGATGTTTCAACTATCTGCGTTGGTCTAGCTGCTTCCATGGGAGCGGTTCTTCTAGCTGCCGGGACCAAAGGCAAGCGCCTAGCTCTCCCCGACAGTGAGGTCCTCATTCATCAAGTCATGGGTGGAGCTCAAGGTCAGGCCACAGACATCGAAATTACAGCTAGGCATATCCTCAAAACCAAGGTCAAGCTCACCAAAATTTTAGCCAAACACACCAAGCAAAGTCTGGCCAGAATAGAAAAAGACACTGACCGGGATTATTATATGTCAGCCGAAGAATCCAAAAAATACGGCATTGTTGATCAAATTGTCGGCTAATGCTTCTACGTTTCAAAAATATAGTCAAAAACACCTTTGTGTTCATCTTTGGCGGAGCTATTAGTCTCTTGCTGGTGATTTTTTTGGCTATTTTTCTTAGAAGAAAAAAACACAAAAAGACTCAAAAGAAAGGGGACTGAAGTTTACTCTTACACATTTTTTCTCTTGCAGAAACCCTTGGCTCTTGCTAGAATAACCTCACTTGAAGGTATTTATTTTCAAGTACTGTAACCTAAAAGATTAGCTAAATAGCTCGAGATTTTTTGACAGACAACGATTTGAAACACGGTTTGAGCTTCAAAAAATGAATTTTTGCTCCCAAAGTTTGATTATCCAGATTTCTACCATAGCAAAGACCCACAAGACTAAGAAGATTGGCTTAAGAAAGCCACTTCTCTAGTAGGGCCTCCTTTTGCTTGTCAAAAAACTTGAGCCCTAGAAAGGAAAGATATGCCATTGATTTGGATTCTTGCCCCAGTTTTTGTTTTAGTTGGCGTTGCCGGTGGTTATGTTCTCAGAAAAACCGTTGCCAAAAAGAAACAAGACGAGGCCGAAACAAAGTCCCAAACAATTATTGACAAAGCCAAAACCAAGCACAAAGAGATTCTTCTGGAAGCCAAAGACAAGGCTCTCAAGATTACCGAAGAGGCTAAAACAGAAGAAAACGAACGACGCAAAAGAATTCTTCACGCTGAAGAAAGGATTGAAAAGCGAGAGAATCAGTTAGATCAGAAGTATGAAAATCTAGACAAGAAAAGTCTCTACATCAATCAAAGAGCCAAAGAGACCAATCAAATCCGTGATGAACTAGACAAAATCAAGAGAAAGCAAATAGAAACTCTAGAAAAAGTAGCCGATCTCTCTAGAGACAGAGCCAAAGAGGTTCTGATGGAAATGGTCGAGAAAGACATCAAAGAAGAAATTATTGAGCGTGTTAAAAAGCTCAAAAAGATAGAAAAAGAAGAAGCAGACAAAAATGCCCAAAAGATCGTAGGGCTAGCTATTGAACGTTATGCCCAAGATCAGTCTTCAGAAATGACGGCCACAACCGTGAGCCTTCCTTCAGATGAAATGAAAGGTCGAATTATTGGTCGTGAAGGACGTAATATCAAAAGAATAGAAGAGTTAACTGGCATCGAAATAGTCGTTGATGATACTCCGGAGGCTATTGTTATTTCCGGATTTAACCCCATTAGAAGACACATTGCCAAGAGGTCACTAGAAAAACTTATTCACGATGGTCGCATTCATCCAGCCAAAATAGAAGAGACAATTACTAAGGTCAAAAACGAAATTGCTCAAGAAATAAAAGAAGCCGGTGAAGCCACTGTCTATGATCTAGGTATTGCCGATTTTGATCCCAAGCTAGTGCAACTCATTGGTCGTCTCAAGTTTAGAACCAGTTACGGCCAGAATGTTCTTAATCACTCTATTGAAGTGGCTAATCTGGCAGCCATTATGGCCGAAGAGCTGCACGCTGATGTTGGAGTGGCCAAAAGAGCTGGTATCCTTCATGATATTGGTAAGTCTGTCGATCACGAGATTGAAGGAACTCACATTGAAATTGGCAAAAATATTCTCAAAAAATTTGGCGTCAATAGTAAAATCATTCACGCTGTTGAATGCCATCATGGCGATATTGACCCAGAAACAGCCGAAGCTTCTGTGGTGGCTGCCGCTGACGCTATTTCAGGTAGTCGCATTGGGGCCAGGAAAGATAGTTACGAAAACTACATCAAGCGCCTTGAAGAGCTAGAAAACGTGGCTACTACTTTTGATGGTGTAGAAAGAGTCTATGCTGTCCAGGCTGGTCGCGAAGTCAGAGTCTTTGTCACTCCTGACAAAGTTGATGACTTGGGGGCAATGAAAATGGCTCGCGAGATTGCCACCAAAATTGAAAAAGAATTAAAATATCCGGGCGAAATTCGAGTCAACGTTATCAGAGAAACTCGAATCGTAGAATACGCTCGTTAAATCTATGATTAAGCTTATCTTTTTTGGCGATATCGTTGGAAAATCTGGCCGCCGCGCGGTAACCAAAGTCTTGCCTGGTCTCAAAGAAAAATACCAGCCTGATTTGGTGATTGCCAACGGAGAGAATCTGGCTCATGGCATGGGCATTACCGAGAAAACCATAGCAGAAGGTCTAGAAGCTGGCATTGATTTTTTTACTTCAGGAAATCATATCTTTGATCGCAATGAGGCCGTCAAGATTCTTGAAGACAAAGACGCCAAAATTATCAGACCAGCCAACTACCCACCACAAGTTCCAGGCCAGGGCTTCAAAGTTCTGCCTATTAGAACTGCCAAGCTTCTGGTTGTCAATCTCATGGGTCGGGTTTTTATCAAAGAAGATTATGATTGCCCCTTCCGGGCTATAGACAAAATTCTGGAAGAAAAAGACAATGACGTTAAAGCAGTCTTGGTTGATTTTCATGCTGAGGCCACTAGTGAATCTATTGCTCTGGGAAAATACTTAGATGGACGTGTCAGTGCTTTTCTGGGCACTCACACTCATGTGCCAACCCAAGATTTCAGAATCATGCCCAAAGGCACAGCCTATGTTACTGACGTGGGCATGGTCGGCGATTATGATTCTATTTTGGGTTTTGATAAAGAAACTTTGACCAAACGCTATCTGACCCAAGTGTCTCGCTCTTTTGAGGTCTCAGAAGGTCCTGAAGTCGAAGTCAATGCAATCTATCTAGAAATAGATCTACAGGGGCAAACACAAAAAATAGAAAAGATTTACGAGATAGTCGAAGTATAAAAAGCAAGACTTTTTACCCATACCTGGGGATTCTTTGCCCTTGCCTGACTTCCCCCCTTATTGTAGAATCAAGTTACGTTATCTAATAAATTAAAATAAAAATGAAAGGGGGTGAACTAAATGACAAAGACTCAGCTTATTGATGCTATGGCCGAAGAAGCAGGCGTTTCCAAAAGAGAAGCCGAAAGACTTCTTGAAGCTTTCGTTAACACTGTCACCAACAATCTCAAGAAAGATGAGAAAGTTGCGGTCACTGGTTTTGGAACCTTCAAGGTTTCTCAAAGAAAAGAAAGAAAAGGTGTTAATCCTCAAAATCCTTCAGAAGTTATCACTATCCCAGCCGTCAAAGTTCCTAAGTTTACTGCAGGAAAAACCCTCAAAGATAGTATTAGATAATTTCTTTCGATACAGTAGACAAAAATCCCGTCTAGGCGGGGTTTTTGTTTTGCTCATTTGCTCTATAAGGTAGCTCTTGTCTTGACTCAAGCTTCAAAACCGCATATAATCTTCATTACAGACCCTTTTAACGGGGCGTGGCCTAGTGGCTTAAGGCGCCTGCTTTGGGAGCAGGAGATCGTGAGTTCAAATCTCACCGCCCCGATAAATTTGCTTCAGCAAATTTCCCTTAATTCTTATCCTAAATTCTTTCCCTTAATTCTTCCTTCTTCCAACAAACTAAGGCGCAAATTTCTGAGAATTAAGACAAAGGATAAGGTTAAGAACTAAAGATATAAAGCATTTTCCCATAATTTTCTTATTATATTTTAAAAATAAAATTTCCAACATGAAAAAAACTTTAGAAAATCTCACCAAGGCTTTCATTGGTGAAAGTCAAGCTAGAAACCGTTACACCTATTATTCTAAGGTAGCCAAAAAAGAAGGCTACGAACAGATAGCGGGTGTTTTTTTAGAAACAGCCGAACAAGAGAAAACTCACGCCAAAAGACTGTTTGAACACATCCAAGAACTCAAAAAAGAAGACGGAGAAAGTCTCGATGAAATCATGGTTGAAGCTGCTGCTCCTAACGTCTATGAAGACACAGCCACCAATCTCAAAGCAGCTATCGCTGGCGAAAATTATGAGCACACCGAGATGTATCCAGATTTTGCCAATATCGCCGACGAAGAAGGATACAGCAAAGTGGCCACCAGAATGAGAGCTATCGCCCAAGCTGAACTTCATCATGAAGAAAGGTATCAGAAGCTACTAGGTGAACTTGAAGCTGGAACAGTCTTTGAAAAAAGCGAAGAAAAGGTTTGGATTTGTCGTGAATGTGGCTATATGCACACTGGCCCCAAAGCTCCCGAACTGTGTCCTTCTTGTGATCATCCCCAAGCCTACTATCAGCTTCAATGCGAAACTTACTAATTCACCTCTCCAAATAAAGAAGCGCTCAACCCCCTCTTTTGAAAGGAGGGGGTTAGGGGGAGGTTATTTCCGGGCCTGTTGTTTAGTGGTAGAATGCCGCTGTCGCACAGCGGAGGCGGAGGTTCGATTCCTCCCAGGTCCACGTCGGAACAACACTCCGGGTTACGTGTGCTCCTACGCTCCGCTCCGGAGCCCACTCCACCCTACGTATTGTTCCTCCTTACCGAAAAAATTTTCGCTGTCGCTCACAATTTTTCGGGGACCCCTTAACTTCTTTTTGTGTGAGTCTTGGGAGCTTGAAATTTATGTAGAGCTTTGCTATAGTGTTTTTGTTAGTCACATCTTTGCGGGTATAGTACAATGGCTAGTATATTGGCTTTCCAAGCCAAGGATACGGGTTCGACTCCCGTTACCCGCTCCATATTAACAATAAAAGTAGCTCAACACAGAGCCACTTTTTATTTTTATCTTTATTTTTTTGTGCTTTTCATATAATCCTCAACTGCTTTTATCGATGAGTACCAATTCCGCCCCTTCTTAGCTGCTTCTATCTTATTATTTAACGCCAATTTTTTTAAGTATGCAGGCGTATAATCAACATGCTTTGATAAATCAGCCAAACTCATCAACTGCTCATCTTTTTTTCTTGAAGGCTTTAAAACGGTTAAATAATCATTTACACTTCTTATAACACTTTGTGCTATAAATTCACAGATATTTTTATAATCACCCTTATCTGCCTCAGATAAAACCCGATAATATCTTTTTCTATCATTTCTTAAAATAATCGCCAATGAATATCCTGTATTCATAATCAGGATATTCATTACAAGCCTAGCAGTACGACCATTTCCATCCCAAAATGGATGAATAGCTACTAATTTATGATGCACAATTGCAGCTAACTCAATCACATGATACTTCCTCTTATTATTCCTAATCCATCTAATCAACTTTTCCATTTCTTGATTAACCTGAAAACCTGACGGTGGCGTATGATCACTTCCAGAAATAAATACATCACCTGTTCTATATACACCTGCAATTTCACTATCTGCTTCCTGCACAATCAAAGAATGTAGTTGCTTGATCAAATGTTCTGAAATTGTATGCTTTTTATGATTATCAATAAGATCATAAAGGAAATCTAACGCCTCCTCATGATTTTTAGCTTCAAGATGATCTTTTAAAGGCTTACCTTTAATTGTTAAACCTTCATTAATAACCCAAAAAGTTTCTTTTTCAGTTAATGTATTACCTTCAATAGCATTTGAATTATATGTCATCTTAATACGAAATCTATCTCTTAATTTA
>JAHIRA010000101.1 GCA_018818905.1 Patescibacteria group bacterium
CAGCATGAGGTATCTGTTATCGTATTTGTTCATTAGATGATTTAGGGTTAAAGGTAACTTCCTAAATCATAGAGTATCTGAGGTTGAAAGTGTAAAGTCTATTGCTGCAATGTTAACAACTATATTTGTCCAAGGATCTAATTTTTTTCCTTAAATAAGGCAAAAAGAAAGGGAGTAACTTGAGCAAGTTACTCCCTTAGCTACCGTCGACAGAGTCTACGAGACCAAACGGTAGCGATGCGAACCATGGCGGTTGCTGATTTTCTCAACGTCAATTCTGTGACCATAGCTGCGCAACTGTTGAATCACGGGACCCAGCCTAAGATTTCCAATATCTTCGGTGAGCTTGATGTTTTGATGCCATTTGCCATCCGAAAGGATATCAAAAACCTTCCAGATTAACCGTTGCCTCTTTAGGTAACGCTTTCTCTTGGTATCAAGTCCATAAAGATACTCCAGGAGACCCTTGTCTATCTTGGGTTTCCCTAAAGAGAAAAGACAAATGTGTCTTGTCACTCTAGTAGTGACAATGTAAAATCCACTATCACGCAATCTTTTTATACATGCGCTATAGCGCTGGATCTTTTTACCAAGAAATTCCACATTTGTGAAACCTTGGTCACCCATCATTTGCAAGTAGTACAGAACTTTGTTGTCTTGACTCGAAAGCTTCATTTTCTTTCACCTCTTCAGTTTCAGTGTTTTGACAGAATTTGAGAATTACAAAAAGCCTTGAATAAATCGTGTCTTTCTCACCTCCTTTTTGTTTGTTCCCTCCCTTATTTTTTAGTGTTCAGGGTTTTCATTCTAGCACGAATAAAAATAATGTTCAATTTTTCCAAAAAAAAGGCGACTCAATTTGAGTCGCCTGATAAACAAACACCAAAAACCCCTTTACTCCCCCACCTTACGTAGTTTTTTCTCCAGATCATCCGGAAAAACTACGTCAGAACCAACAAGAATCTTGACCTGACCTGTAATTATTGGCCGTTTGCCTGGGCTGACATTGACGAGCTTCCTCGTCCCTCCCTCTGAATCCTGACCTATGATTTGTAAAAATAGATCAATCCCTCCGGGTGGATCTTCCTCCATCAGGCGTTTTGCCTCTACAAAGCGACCCTCTTCCCCGGATTCACGACCAATGCTTTCCTGTTTAATAATCCACTTTGCAAGCTCGGAAGTAACCTCTTTGGCATCGGACCAAGGAATATCATCTGCCTTTTCCCAAGGTACAATAGTCCCATCATCCTTGGAGACAAAAAAAATCGAAACCGGATCAGTTTCTTCAGGATTTCTGGCCATTGCCACTGCATCGGATCTTTTCATAGTTGCCGGAACAACCGCCATTCTCCATTTGTCAGAATTAAGAATTGTCTCCATTTGGTGCCAAATTGTCTCTGTTCTTTCTTCAAGAATGAAGTATTTACTTCCTTGCCATTCAATGACATCCACACCCTCAATTTTTTTTCTTAACCAGCTCATTGTTTTGCTCCTCCGTCTTTCTTGTTTGTCAACAAAATCACCCCAGCATCCGCTTCTTCGATTTTTGTGATAATCTCTTGGGGATTAGTCTCCCAAAGTTTTACCATCATGAAGATTCTCTTGAGATCTCCCGTTGGTAGCTCTCTATAATTCCGATATCTAATACTACCCTGACGGTTGAAATCTGCCAGAGTTAAACCTACAACCGTCGCCAAAATAATGACTCCCATATTTGGATTTTGAAAAGCAACCTTTCTGGCCAATTGAACCGCAGTGGATCTTTTTGGATCTTGCTCTGTAAACGATTCTCTCTGACTAAGCTTCTGACATAGAGCGGCAAAAAATGATTGCACCACTCCCCACTCGGTATTTGCGAAGAAGGATTGAAACGAGCTTAATCCCGCTCCTTCTTCTTGTCTCATAAAAATCACATCAACAGTATCGGTCGGCTCCAATTGAGCCGACATCTGGGCAACTCGAGTTGTGCTAGTATCTGTGGGAACAACCACAAAAGGAAGCCATTCGGTAGACAAATGCAGGAATTCGGTCGCGTCCTGGATTTCTCTTGTAGGTTCTTCAAGATAATAAACACCATAGGTTGACACTCCCACCATGAGCTGGAAAAGCATCCGTAGGGCTTTCTCCGGCTTGGTATGAAGCAACTCGTTGGCTTCTCTGTAATCCTCGCCACGTTTTCCTGGCAAGGAAGCTGCTGACCTTTGGATCCAGGCAACCAGATTCTCCATTCCTGGCAATAGAGACTTGGCGTCCAAATCAGATTCATAGAATCGTGGACTAAACTGGCCAGTCTCGTGAAGAAAATAGAGAGCCACTTCCTTTTCAACACCTTGTTCGGCTAAGGTTTGTTGCACCACTGCTATAGGACGCCACCTTGTGACTTCAGTGATTTTTTTAAAGATTGCTTGCAACTTCTCGGTCAACTCGACCAAAACGGGAAACTCAAAAAGCTTCGCACTAATTTCGTTCTTCTTTGTTGCCATTTCATTCTCCTCCTTATTCCCTCCAACAAATGTTCATGTACCGGCTTCCGTTATAGCATTTTATGAAATATTTTCATAGTGGACAACTTTGTCTTATCTGTGAGAGAAAGGAGTATAATCCTACATGATCTTTTTTTAAACAAAAACTTCTCTATTTTCTGAGAAGTTTTTGGTGTATTGAAATGTGTAAAAATCCCTGGAGCCCCAAAAAAATTGGGGCCTTGTGACAGAGAAATGGTCGGACACAACCTGAATCTTTTAGGAATCTCTGCCACTTCTTTTGAGAGAACCTTCTAGAAACTGCAAAAGACAATCGGGCGGGGGCCACTTCAGACCTATCGAATAAAGATTCAAGAATCTAACACTCTAAGAAATAGGCAAGCGGAGAAGAGAGCCCCCGGTGAATTGGCTTTTGCTAGAAAGAAGTTATAAAGAAGAATATCTGTGGGATAATAAAGAAACTGACAAATGGAATAATGAAACTTACAAGAACATAAATTCTTTTTCTAAGAAAGTAGAACGAACAGATCAAGGCGCTGAGGACAAATACCAGATTCAGTCCACCAAGTAAGCTTGCTGAAATCTTTTCAATCGAGAAGTTAGCAAGAACAATGCCAACGAATACGAGACAGAAGATGCCAAGACCTAGTCCAATTTCTTTAATTCTTTTCATTTTCTGGTTATTTACTCTTAATAACCGATTATCTCTTGCGTCGATAACTAGTACCTCTTCCACCAAATAAAATGTGCACAGAGATAATCGGACAGAAGCTTTATCCAGAACCTATAATCAAATCTGAAGGATTTAAAAACAGGCAAGCGGAGGAGAAAGTTTCTGATATAATAACCCCTATGCTAGAGTTATCCACAGCTTTGACGACGGCGCTACTTTGGGGAATTTGCTCTTTTGGGCTTATTGTAATGATCTACTTTCACTTGCGACGGCGCATGATTCCAAGCCGTCGTGTGACCTGCATTCATTATAGCAAAGCCAAAAAGTCTCGTCAATGTGGATAGACTATTTTGTGTTTTTGTCTTTTTCTTCGGGAGAGTAGCCTTTGATCTCACCGTATTTTTTGGAAGCTTTTTTGAGAATTTCTACGTAGAAAGTTGCCCCTTTCCCTTCACCTGGACTTTCGACCCAAACTTTGCCGCCATGCCCTTCAACAATTCTTTTGACAATATAAAGGCCTAGACCGGAACCATTGGCGTTGTTTCTGTATCCGCCCTCAGCTCGAACAAATTTATCAAAAAGTCTAGGTGCTTCTTTTTTGGAAACACCGATGCCATTGTCTTTAATTTTGATAATCTCTCGATCGTCTTTGACCTCCAAAGAAATTTCTATTTTCCCTTCGGGGGTATATTTAATAGCATTATCAACAAGATTGGAAATGACATGCCTAATTCTTTCGGAATCACAGGTGACATTTGATTTTTCTGATGGTTTATCATAGATGACTTTGAGTTTTTTCTTGACCGCAATCTGATTGCTAAACTCCTGCATCACACTTTTTATAATAGCCGAAAGGTCACACTCTTCTTTGTCTAGTCTAAGTTTGCCGGCTTCAATTTTGGAGACGTCCAAGAAAAGATCTATCAGTTTAACCAAGCGCTCAATATTGGCCAAGTTGAAGCGCATGATTTCTTTTTGCTCCTGGGTCATTTCACCAAAATCACCTTCAAGGAGCATAGAGAGATAGCCTTTGACACCGGCAATTGGGGTTCTGAGTTGGTGAGAAGTGATGGAGACAAAATTGGTTTTAGCTTCGTCAAGAAGCTTGAGGCGCTCGTTGGCCTCTTTGACTTCAGCTAGTCTGTTTTTGACTTGTTTGTAAAGTTGGGTGTTTTCAAAAGTAAGGCTGAGATTGTTGGCAAAGGTGCGCATAATTTCTTCATCTCTTGTAGTAATCTTCGAGACCTCCTGTTCGTTTCCTAGAACAAGAACACCTTCTAGCTTTTCTCGGAGCATAATAGGAACAATCAGGCCGGATTTGACGCCAATGGTTTTTTGAATGCGATCAACAAGAGACCTCTTCATTCTCTTGCTGGCCAGGAAGTCAGAAACCTTCTCGAACTTCACAAAATTCTGGTCTTCAACCGCTTTGGCAAGTAGGTCGCTATCATCCTCAGTAATATCTTTGTGTATAGTGTCATAGTCATTCCCCATAATTTTTTTCAGAGCTTCTATGACCGTCCCACCAGTAACAGAAACAAGATGAACTTCTTTTTTCTTGGAACTATATTTGAGAAATCCCCCACCTTTATACCCCAAATAACCAAATTTATCTGGAATGGCATTCATAATTTCTTGGAGAGCATTGGCGCTTTTGAGCTTGCTGATAGAAACACTGGAGATGTCTAGGAGTGCTTGGAGGTCTTTGGCTTTGTTGTCTAGTTGTTTGACTTGGGTTTGGGTTTGAGTGAAGAGGCGGGCGTTGTAGATAGCGATTGCAATCTGGTTAGCGAAAGTAGATAGGACCTCCCTATCAAAATCGGTAAAACTATCTTTTTTCCAAATAATTCCCAAAACACCAAGCTTCTCCTTGCGTACAACTAACGGAATCGAAAGAGATAATTTCATTCCAAGAAGTCTCTGTGCTACACGAGCAGGTGTCTTTTTCATAAGCGGATAAGCAGACTCGTATAGGTCATCGGATTCAAGTATTACGTTTTCCTGAATACACCTAACATAGTGGTTCCTAAGG
>JAHIRA010000011.1 GCA_018818905.1 Patescibacteria group bacterium
GTTATGGTTTGAATCTCAGGAAATAGATGGAGAAGGTTCACTTGTTGAAATCAGTGGATTCAATATTACTGAGGCTTCTAACTTTGTCTCACTTCATAAAGTTGCTTCCAAAATGAAGCTTTCAAAAGAAACTTTGAGTACTAGCAGGTATCTCAGTGCAGAGATTGGAGTTGATTATGATAGCTTGGATACTTTTGATGAATCTTTGGCAAATCGAGTCGCTTGGGGGCTTGTTCGGTCCGAGGAGGATTTGGGTAATCTTGAAGAACTACTAAGTGTTTATCGCGAAGATATGGTTTTTCAAGCACTTGAAAATTATCTTTCGTTAAATCAGATAGAGAGAATTATTTCGGATGAAGGTAAGGCCACTAGAAATGTTTCCTGGGTTTTGAATCGATTTGGTTTATTGTCCAATCAAGTTACCGAGGAAAATTTTGATGTCTTTGAATTAGGAGAAGTTGAGGCAGAGAACAACATAGTTGACTCTATTGCTTTCAAGAACTCTGGACAGAGATTATATTTTGACGGAGAAACTGATAATTATTTATTATCGTTCGATATTTGTGCTTCTAAAGAAGCAATATTTGACCTTGTGATAAATGAGCAGACAGTTAAGTCGAGTCAAGAAGTAAAATGTAAGACTGTAACGACTGAATTTGTCGGAAAAGAGGGGACAAATTCAATCTTCATTGAATCTCAAGAGACAGACATCAAAGTTTCAGAGATTTACTTAGAAAGACTATGAAAATAGCTATTCTCACCCCTACATTCTACCAATACAGTGGCATTGACCGTGTTGTGGCCAAACAGGCCGGGGATTTAAAGAGGGCAGGTCACGAAGTGATTGTCGTAACTTTTAGAGCCGAAACAGCGACTCGTTCTATGGGGATAGAAGTTATAGAAATCTCAATGCCTAAGTCTTCTTTCTGGGAGAGAGTTTATCGTCTTCTCTTCTTTTTGGATTTCTGGAAGATTTCAAAAACTGCCACACGCTTGAAGGACAGCGATCAGATGATCTGCCATTTTTATCCCATGAGCGTGATTGCCTGTAAGGCCAAGAAAAATAATCCGCAACTTGAGTATATCTACTATGACCACGGAGTCCCTCCTACAGAAGTTTTTTCTTCAACCGTCGAAAAAGTTTATATAGCTTTATTCAAGAAGCTAAGCCATCACTATCTTAAGTCAGCCGACAAAATCTACTCGGTTAGCAAGTATCTGAGCCAAGTTCTCAAAAAAGAAACAGGTTTATCAAGTCAGGTTCAGCACAATGTTTATGTGCTGCCAGAGGAGACTGAAGAAGTGGTTGATGTCAGGCAGAAGTTTAAACTTGGGGATAGTCCGGTAATTCTTTTTGTCGGTAGGATCTCGCCTCATAAGGCAGTTCACGAGCTAATAGCTTCATTTAATCTATTGAAGAAGAAGCTTCCGTCAGCCAAATTAGTCTTGGTTGGCAAGAAGACATTTGATAAATATGGCGAAGAACTAAGTACTCTTTCGGGCGAAGGAGTCATCTTTACTGGTAAGATCTCGGATCAGGAACTGCAAAGTTTTTACAAAGCCTGCGATGTCTATGCGACAGCTAGTCACTGGGAGGGTTTTGATTTGCCTATTATCGAGGCTCAAAGAGAGGATAGGCCGGTTGTATGCTATAACATTGGTCCTCACTTGGAAGTGGTAATAAACAAAGAGTTGATGGTCAAGAAGGGGGACACGAAGGAATTTGCCCAGAAGCTTCGTCAGGCATTAAAGAGATGAAATTTATTGTCGTCAAAAAAATCGTTCCTATTCTATTGTTAGCCTTTCTGGTGCTAGGAATCTTTTATCTTTATCAAGCCAGTCCTGACTTTCTTTCTGGCGATGACGCTGCGATTCACTTGATGAAGGTTAAATTTAACTATCTAAATGAGGGGATTGACTACATCATTCCTATCGCGCCCTTTAACGATCAGAAAGCATATACGGGTCTTATTCTAACCGAGGCGCCTTTGCATATGATTGTTTCTTCGCTGATGTTTTTTCTGCCGGAGGTCGAAGTTATGACTCTAATGAAAGCTTGTCTGTTCTTCTTTGCGGTTCTGTTTGCTTTTGGCATGTATCTATATGTCCAAGAATTAGCCAAACAAGAGAGCCTGGCTATTATGTCTACTTTTTTAGCCGTTTTTTCTTATTGGCTAGCTATCGTCTATTTCGAGGGAACTTTTGCTCAACTTTTAGGATTGGTTTTCTTGCCAGCCTTTCTGCTTCTGGCCAAAAAATTCTTTGAAAAATGGCAGGGGAAATATTATCTGGGGTTAGTTTTGCTGACCTTGCTAGTCTTTCTAGTTCACCCTTTAACCTTCATGCTTCTTCTGACCTCGCTTATAGTTGTAACTCTCTTTTATGCTTTTCAGAAGCGCAAAAAGTATATTTTGATATTGTTTCTGGCTCTGTTGTCTGCGACAGTTATAGCGATGATTCTTTTTCCACAATTACCCTGGCCAAAATTCTTTTCAGAAAACCAACTCGAGACGACTTCTTCGACTATGACTGACTTCTTGCCCAAATTTTTCCCCACTGAAGTTCCTTTCGCAATGGTCATGTTTGTCTTTGGTGTTGGAATTTGGGCAGCCTTAAAGAAAAAATACTGGAGTTTTTTGCTTCTGTCTCTGATAACCTTTCTTTTCACTCAAACAGCAAGCCTGGGGCTGCCTTTTTTCCCACATCGCTTCAATCCATATTTTATGATTCTGGCAACGGTGGGCTTAATGATAGGTATTTACTATCTTCTTGAGAGAATTACCTGGCCGATACTTAGAGTTGCTGCCCTGGCGACAGTTTTTCTCATCATGACGGTTTCTGGTTTCAAGTCCTTTGATTTTGTCAAAACCACTTACTCTGCCTATTACGAAGGTCTGAGTCCGCCGATCATCACAAAAGAAGACTTTGATGTTTTTGTCTGGATGAGGGATAATGTAGATAAGAATGAAGTGATTGTGGCCGGCAACAAATGGGGGTTGTTTATACCCTCACTTGGAGACCATAGAGTTTTGATTGCCGATGCTTTTGACCTGGCTGACAGGAAAGAGAGTGAACTAAATTCAGAGAGTGATCAGTTATCCAGAAAGGCTCATTTTGTTCTCAGGCTTGAAAGCTCAAGTCAAAGAAAAGAATATATGGAAGCTATGAATCTGAAGTATATTTTTTGGCCATCCGAAATGAATAAATTCATCCAAAGCTACACACCTTATGAAAACTATTCTGACAATTTTTCTCAAAGTGATTTTGAAGTAGTTTTCCAGAGTGGAGAGGCCAAGCTACTAAAAGTAAAGCAATGAATTATCTAGCTATAGTATTCTTCCCCACTTACTTGCTCAAAGAAGTGTTGTTGTTTTTGGGATTATCACTTGATAACACTACCTACGTTTCAATAATACTGGGGTTCCCATTGTCGATTTTGTTCTATCTATACCTCATCAACCTGTTTGTTAAACTTAGAAAAGAACCAGATGCCTAGAAAGAAAATTGCCCTTCTTAGAGGAGCAAAACATTCTAGTGTTGAAATGCTAACGTATGCGCCACTGGCGAAGGATTTTGATATTGAAACTATTCTGTCCAAACCTCATAAAACTGATTTGTCAGAAATTCCAGAAGGTATTGTGATCAAAGAATACTTGTCACCAGCCACAACGCTTGAGAAGGTTGGGTTTGATTTGCAGTACCTAGTGGGTGCCGAAAAAAAGCTCCAGAAATACGACCTTGTTCATTCTTTTGAACTGGCTAATATGGCCACTCTTCAGGCGGTAAAGGCCAAAAAGTTAAATCCAAAACTAAAGGTGACAGCCACTGTCTGGGAAAATATTCCTTTTAATCACGAGAAATACAAGTTGCAAAGAAAGATGAAGTCAGAAGCGATTCAGTTTGTTGACCACTTTCTGGCTATAACCGAAAGAGCCAAGTTTGCCCTAGAAGTTGAGGGAGTCGATCCTGAAAAAATAAGCATTGTCCCGGTGGGGATCGACACAGACAAGTTTTCTTCACAACCCAAAGATCAAGCGTTGATGAATGAGCTTGGTCTAAAAGAAAGTGATAGAGTACTCCTGACAATAGCGAGGGCTGTTTGGGAGAAGGGGGTTTGGGACCTTCTGATTGGCTCCAAGGAA
>JAHIRA010000102.1 GCA_018818905.1 Patescibacteria group bacterium
AGCATGAGGTATCTGTTATCGTATTTGTTCATTAGATGATTTAGGGTTAAAGGTAACTTCCTAAATCATAGAGTATCTGAGGTTGAAAGTGTAAAGTCTATTGCTGCAATGTTAACAAGGTACAAAGCCTAGAACGATACCACAAAGATAAAACATCGTTAAATATTTTTGGCAAATAAAAAAACTGCTTCCAAACATTATTTGAAAGCAGTGAAATCAAAGGAACAAATTTTTTATTGGCCAATCCCCTCGTTACCATCGTCTACTTCTTTTTTCCGTCTCCTCTTTTTCTTGGCAACGCGCTTCTTGCGAGCCTTCACCCGCAACCGTTTACTAGAAGCAAGAGCTCTTGGCTTAGCTCTCCGAACAGTACTTCCTGCCACAACCATCCTACCAACCTTGCGACGCAATTCTCTTCGAAGCCTCAGACGCAACCTTCTTTCTTTGACAAGCTTTCTTCGAAGCCTGACCACTTCTTCTCGATTGCGTTGAATATTGGCTTTGGCAGCAAGAAGATTTTTCTTCCACCGGGCCATATCCGCTTTCTGAGTATCAACTCGAGTAGCAAGGGCCCGCAAACTTCTCAGAAAATTCCTGGCATAGATAGCACTTTTACTAGCGCCATTCTTTGCCAGAAGTTTCTTTTTTAGCTTCAGAAAAGATTTGAGAAGCTTCTTCTGCTTCCTTTGAACATAGGCGACATCCACGCTTCCTTTAGAGACTGGTCTGTCTTCCAATATTTTCAGTCTTCTCTTAAAACAAGATGTTGTCGAATCTCTATCGTTCAAGATCGAGCGTACTACTCTAGTGTTCATCAGTACAAGCTTGCCAAGATCCTTGAAAGCCTCATGCCTAGAAACAGATGCTTTCTTTTCAAGAAGAATTTTGGCCTGAAGACTCTTGACTTGTTGGTGTAGAGCCGACACCGAAATGCCTTTCTGGGGCTGGCGATGCTTTTCTTCTGCAGGACTATTAGAAAACAGGTATATTCCAAGTGTGCTTACGGCACCAAGACTTACAAGAACAATAATGACAATTACAGAAACAAAGGATCGATTCATTTCGGACCATATTGACCTGCCAGGGACTACGGCTTCGTCCTTCTCTCCTTTAGCAGCTTTCCTTTCTCTTCTTTTCTCAGAGAAAGACTGCCACTTATCTTTGACCCATATCCACACCCTCACCATGAACCAAGGTTTCTGTGACTTATCCACTGTTGCCTCACTTGAAACTTCCAGCTCTTGAACAGTTTCCTCTTCTAGTGATGGCGTTTCTTCACTTGGAGTTCCCTCATTTTTGGGTGGCCTTGAAGAAACACTACGAATCCTATTTACTACTTGTTGGCCAGGAGACAATTCTTTTTCATTATCTGGGACATGAAGAATTGAGCCAAAAAAGTACTTCATCAATCTCTGAAGCCAATTCTTCTCATCCTCCCCATCTAACTGCAACCTCTTGTGATCAAGATGCCTCTTGCCACTCCAGACAAGACCAATCACACAGATTGTCACCACAATAGTGACATTCCAGAATTGGAAAAAAGATGAAGAAAAACGCGAATACATGAAGCCAAGGACTGCCGCAACAGCCGTAGAGACAAAAAATGGCGTCCAGGTCATATTCCAAAAACTGTCTTCTCTCATTTTTCACCTTCCTTTGTTTTTTTGTGACCAAATTGTCAAGGTACAAAGCCTAGAACGATACCACAAAGATAAAACCTTGTCAAATAAAAAAACTGCTCCCAAACAAATGTTTGAAAGCAGCGAAATCAAAGGTACAATTTTTTTATTGGCCAATCCCCTCGTTGCCATCGTCACGTGGCGGAGGTGGCGGAGTAGGTCGACGTCTGCTGGGTCGCCTTTTTGGCATAGGCCGAACTCTTCTTCTGGGGGAAACGGCCCTTAACCCATAGGTCCGACGATGAGTCAGATTGCGGACAGACCGGGGCAGATTCTGGTAGTACCCCTTTAACCTCTGCAACTCTTTGTAGGTTGCTTCTTGATCCCTCCTCAGCGTCTTCATTTTTGCTTCCAGAGCCTTACTCTTTCTTCTCAGCTTGTCCAAACGCCTCGCAAACTCCACACGAATGGCTATGGTCCGAGGGCTAACCTTTGAAGCACTCTGCTTAGCTATCTCCGTGACTTGTTTTTTGCTCAAAGGGCCTGTCTTGCCAAGAGGAAAAAATGAAAGAGCAACGTAAGCAATCGCCGCCGGCACAATACTCACCGAAAGACCAACGGCAAACTTTCTCCACAGGGGTCTGATGGATTGAGTTCCTGGAGCCGAGTCTAAAAGCGAGTCTAACTGCTTGATTTTTCCACCAAGCACGGCAAGTTTTCTCTCGCCCTCAACTACAATTCTTTCAATTGCTCTACGACCATCCTCCTCAGACCTGAGGTGAGGGTTTGCTCTTTTTAACCTTGCTTCTCTCCTATAAATCCATGCACAGGCGACAAGAGAGACAAGATACAGCAGAGCGAGAAACATGAACGGCTGGTTTCTTGGGCTCATCAGCCCATTTAGCGCTCTAACAGAGTAATCATTTACTCTGGCCAGGTCGGTCATCACAAAAACCGTGATCAAGATTGGCCATACCAGATAAACAGCCTCTCTGAAAAAGAACATCCCTCTTTCTTCAGAGGTCATCCCTCTTTCTTCTGAGTTGCACTCCTTGTTGAGCGCCTCGGAAGAAGCGTTCTGAGCTACAAGCAGAAACAACACAACCAAGGCCACAGGGATGTACAAATGCAGAATCAAGGCCTTATTAAAGGCAACAACAGTCAATCCCTCCCTCAGGTTAAACTTGAGGAAAATGGCTGCCAAGACTCCAGCCAGATAGAAAAATCCATGTCCAAGCTTATTGAAGAAGGATTCCTCTTCAGCTAGAACCTGTTTGAATCTCAAACAAATCAACATCCCACATGGCATCCCCACAAAGAAAAGCATCCATAGTCTCGAATGATTGAAAAAAAGCAAGTACGCTGCCATGTAAACAACGTATCCTGTCAGTGACAAGAAACCCAATGATGTCACCCAGGTAATCACGATCAGCGCTTTCTGACTATGTCTCAACTCAATCATATAGAAGATAACAAGCATCAGAAAGGCTACAGCCCCGCTTATGCTAATTATAGTCCCCATGCCCTTGATACCCAGGACCTTCTGAAAATGAATGAGCGTTGCCATGGTCACGCCCGCAACAATCAGAGTGGCCAAGAGCCATCTGAGCCAGTAGATGGGTTTTTCGGGCTCCTCGTGGTCACCATCATAGCTCTCCCCGTCCCGTGAAGAACTAGCGAAAAAATTTTCTTCGCTATCTTCAAAACCTTCTTCTTGTTTCGGACTACCATTCATCTCACCTTCTCCTTCTTTTTGCTCTTCTTCAGAACATATCTGTTCAAGCGGTCCTGAAACTACAAAGGGTTCTTCTTTTTCCTCAACCACTTGAGTTACTGCCTTGCCAGAATCTTCTGGAACCGCTGCAAACTCATCTGTGTCCAATTTATGACCAGCAGGTCCTTCTGTCGAAAAAGATGGATTCGAAACAGGCGTTTTTGATTTTAGTCTGCTTCTTCCATTAATAGAATAACGCTCGTCTGTGCTAGATCCGTCATCTTCTACTGGTAGTACTTCTGCGTCTTCTTTCTTTCTATACTCTGTAGCCATTTCTGGCGCGTCTAGCTCCATTTGGCAAGTAGAACAGATTTCAGAAGGACTCCATTTCACTAGTTTTCCGCAACGCGTGCAAACACGGTAGCTGTCGTCACCCGAACAGAATTGGCACTTGTAAGTATTGTTCTTACCTGGCGTTTGTCTAACGTTTTTACCACATTTAGGACAACAATATTGCTCCTTCAGCAAAGACTCTGCTGAATCAGGTCCCGCTGGACATACAGCCTCAACAGCACTGATTTGATGCTGGGGTATCGAGACCATGGATACAAAAATGTTGTCCATTTCCTCCTTACTAACAAGACGATGCGTCATTCTGCACATTGGACACGCCAGCGACATACCAGGAATCAATTTTTTTCGCGCCGTTTCATCAAGACGGCATTTTCCCCCACAGAAGAAACAAAAATAACGGGAATTGTCACTCCTACTCTCTAGTTCAACATATTTGATTGAACCGTCGCCTACTGCGACCCTACATCCGCAACTTCCACACACTCCATGAAGCTCCCCTTCTTCAACGATCGCTTCTGTCCCACAAAGTGGACAATTCCTTTTCATTTCATTCATTTCCCTTCCTCCTTTTCAGTTTAGGATGGTGTTTGTGGAGCTCAAAAGAGCTCCCTAATTGTCAAGGTTCAGCCTTATTGTTTACCACATATACAAATTTGTGTCAAATTATGTAGCATTGCAGCGTCAAGTTTACACTTCGACACATGTTAAGTTTCTGTATTGGCGTTGCTCCGTCCATACCTAGCCCACGATGCTTTTTCTGGTAGTTGTAGTAGTGCAGGAAGAGATTAA
>JAHIRA010000103.1 GCA_018818905.1 Patescibacteria group bacterium
GCTTTTGCCTTTATCAAAATCAACGGACAGACACTAGAAAAATATTTAACGCATGTCTTGTACTATTTTGCCAATCCCAAAACAAGAATTTGGGCCAAAGAACTGTCAGTTCCGCTGGAAAGAATTTCCAATCGTGGAAAGAGAAGAATTGTGCTAAAATCAAGTGTTGGCAAAGAAGAAATATCCAGAAGCAAGCTTCATGAATTGTCTACTTTATTAGATACAAGTTCAAGAAATTATGCCGTCTCAAACGAACCCACAGAATCAAAATCAGGCTCCTCAGCAGAGCCAACCCCCAGAGAAGGAAGCGTCAGTACCGACTCCAGAAGCTGATCAGCCACAAGTAGAAGCGGAGGTACCGGCTCAAGAAACCGAGGGAACTCCGGCAGATCAGCAGATGTCAGAGGAGTCGATGCACGAGAAGGACTTGGCTGAAAAGAAAGAAACCACCAGTACCCAGAAACTTCTTGATGTAGAAGCTATCAAGGACGGGGTTTTGGTACTTAGAAACAGGGGGCTCAGAGCGGTGATTATGTGTTCTAGTATCAATTTTGCTCTGATGTCTGAAGATGAGCAGAAAGGTAAGCTTTTTGCATATCAAGATTTTCTAAACTCAGTTGACTTTCCACTTCAAATAGTGATTCAATCCAAGAAGCTCAACATCAAAAGATATGTTCAGAAAATAAAACAAGCCGAAAGACTTCAAGAAAACGAGCTTTTAAAGATGCAAACTGCCGAGTATGCTGAATATATTATGTCTCTAGTGGAGTTAGCCAATATTACCAGTAATCATTTCTATGTAGTGGTGCCGTACACTAACCCAACTCAGGCGAATGAAGAGGGGATTATGAACAAAATCCAGAGTTTCTTGTCGCCGGGTAAAGAGGCTAAGGTTAAATTAACTTCTTTTGATAAGGACAAGAAAGAACTGGCTTTGCGCGTTCAAACAGCTATGTCGGGACTTTCTGGTATGGGTATAAAGACAGCCATTCTGGACACCCAAGAAGTTATTGAGCTTCTATACACTGCATACAATCCCGTAGTGGCGCAAAATCAGATTATGGGAGATATTGAGAAGATGAGGATGGAGAATATTTAGTTTTTTGCTCCCTCCCTTGCCAAAAGGAGAGGAATAGAGATTGATTGTTTGGAACTTTGTTTGACTATTGATAATATGGCCATACCAGTAATCGGAAAATTTTTCCCGGGCAAGAAAAGTGCGGCTCAGCCGGCGCCGGTTTCGGGTGCGCCCAAAACCCCAGAAAACCAACTGACACAACAAGAAAAAGAAGACATTCTGAAGGCCGAAAAGATATACCGTAAAGGTGTGGTGGCTGTGCGTGATGTGATTGCGCCTTCCTCAGTCGCGGTTATGCCGGACTATTTGATTCTGGATGGCAAATACGTCCGGACAATTTTTGTCTTCACTTTTCCTCGCTATGTTATGACGGGTTGGTTTGCTCCTGTGATTAACCTCAACTTGGAGCTTGATATTGCGATGTTTATCAGGCCGATCAGTTCAGAGAAAATTCTCAAAACTCTCAGAAACAAAACCGGGCAAATTCAATCAGTTATTTCTGCCAACACAGAAAAGGGAGAAGTCAGGGACCCGATGCTAGAAACGGCTCTCAATGATGTCGAGAAGCTTCGTGATGAACTGGTTCAAGGAACAGAGAAGCTCTTTCATTTTGGTCTTTATATTACTCTTTATGAAAACAACAAAGAAAGCCTAGATGAAACGACCAAGTCTGTTGAGGATTTGCTGGGACAGCGCTTGGTTTATACCAAGAGATGTAGTTTTCAATGCGAGCAAGGTTTCAACTCTACTATCCCGATGGGTAATGACAAGCTTGATGTGACAACGAGCATGAACACCTCGCCGCTATCGACTTCTTTCCCCTTTGTTTCTTCGGAACTAACCAGTGATGATGGCATTCTCTATGGCATCAATCGTCACAACAATAGTCTAATTCTTTTTGATCGCTTTTCTTTGCCCAATGCCAATAGTGTTATCTTTGCTACTTCCGGTGCCGGCAAAAGTTATACCGTTAAGCTAGAAATTCTTAGAATGATGATGTTTGGGACAGATGTTTTGGTTGTTGATCCTGAGAATGAGTATGAATATCTTGCAGAGGCAGTTGGTGGGGCCTTCTTGCGGTTGGCCCTTAATTCAGAATTTAGACTCAATCCCTTTGATCTTCCCAGAAAAGTTGGCGACATGACCACCGAGGATGTGCTAAGAAGTGCGGTCATTAACCTCAAAGGTTTAATGCGCTTGATTATGGGTCGCATGACCAAAGAAGAGGATTCTTTGATTGACCGAGCTCTTATCGAGACTTATGCCAAGAAAGATATTTCACCCAGTTCTGATCTGAGTCAGGTTATCCCTCCCACCATGCAAGATTTTCAAGAAATTCTAGAGAGTATGGAGGGGGCAGAAAACTTGGTCGAGAGAGTCAAGAAGTATACTGAAGGAACTTTTGCGGGATTGTTTAACGAGCAAACCAATATAGATATTGAAAGACAGTTGGTAGTTTTTAGCATCAGGGATTTGGAAGAGGAGCTACGCCCGATTGCGATGTACATTATTGTTAATTTTATCTGGAATATTGTTCGTGGCGAGCTCAAAAAGAGAATGTTGGTTGTTGATGAAGCTTGGATAATGATGCAATACGAAGATTCGGCTCGTTTTATGTTTGGCATTGTCAAAAGAGGTCGCAAATACTATCTGGGGGTCACAACTATCAGTCAGGACGTCAATGATTTCTTAACTTCTGATTATGGTAAAGCTATTGTTAACAACTCTTCGCTCAGACTTCTCTTGAGACAGTCTCCGTCAAGTATTGATCTCATCTCCAAGACTTTTTATCTCACCGAAGAAGAAAAATACTTGCTTCTCGAGAGTGATGTGGGAGAAGGTCTCTTTTTTGCCGGGTCCAAGCATGTGGCGATCAAGGTTTACGCTTCATATTCAGAAGATCAGCTGATTACCACCGATCCCAAGCAAATTATGGAGATAGAGAATGCAAAAAGTGAATTAGAAGAAGAAAAACAATAAGATATGGTTTCTATTAAAAAGACAGCTTATTTTTTTGGTCTAGTGCTTGCAGTAGTTTTATTCTCTGCTTTTGGTTGCAAAAGTGCCGAAGAGCAAGCGGCAGAGGATCAGAAAACGGCCACAGACCCCGCAACGTCAGTGACTTACGACACTTCTACCGGTTCAACAAATACTACCCCGGTTATTCCGGGACCAGCGACCACCGATGATCAAACCGGAACAGGCACAGAAGACCAAACCCAAAATAGTGACGCCGGTACAACCGAAGGTGATACAACC
>JAHIRA010000104.1 GCA_018818905.1 Patescibacteria group bacterium
AAGCCAAGGCAATGGAGAGCAAAACCACCAGTATTTATAACAACATTAAATCAAAGATAGCATGAGTTTTTTTAATCTTTCTCGTTTGTTCAAGAGTTTCAGATATGCGCTCAAGGGAGTTGTAGAAGTTTTCAAAACCGAACAGAACATGCGGTTTCATCTTCTCTCGGCTCTGCTAGTTTTGATTCTCATGTTTTATTTTGACACCACAGGCATAGAAAAGGCTGTTCTGGTTTTGGTGATTGTGCTGGTTCTTCTTTCAGAAACAATCAACTCGGTTCTTGAAAGAATTGTGGACGTGATTCGCCCTCGATTAAGTGCTGAGGCCAAAGCCATCAAGGATATAATGGCGGCAATGGTTCTTGTTTCAGCCGTCGGGGCAGTGATTGTCGGGTTGATAATTTTTGTTCCAAAGCTATTTGATAAGTTTTCATTATTGTAGTAGAATGATAAAAGATCTGCATGCCAATGCAGTGTTGTTTAGTGTTTCACTTAGACAGTTGGTTAGTAGTGAATTGTAAAATAAACACCGAATGCCCAAAGAAGAAATTATTGTTGGTCTGGACGTCGGTTCTAGCAAAGTCAGAACTGCCGTTGCCAAAATAGGAGACGAGGCTGGAAAGCCTCAGGTTATTGGTATTGGCGAAACAAAATCAGAAGGGATTAGAAAAGGTATTGTTGTTGACGTCGAAGAAGCGGTCAGCAGCATTTCGGCTTCTCTAGAAAAAGCTGAAAGAACAAGTGGCCTACCAATTGAGAAAGCTTTTGTGTCCGTTAGTGGTTCTCATATTATTTCTCAAAAAGGTAAAGGCGTTGTGGCTGTGTCCAGAGCAGATAGCGAGATTACCGAAGAAGATATTAGTCGGGCTATTGAGGCAGCTTCAGCTGTTAACGTTCCTCCAAATCACGAGATTCTACATGTGCTCCCACAAAACTTTGTCGTTGATGATCAAACCGGCATCAAAGATCCCTTGGGCATGAGTGGTATTAGGCTAGAAGTTGAAGCTTTGATTATTGAGGGTGCTGTTTCTTCACTCAAGAACCTAACCAAATGCGTTCATCGAGCCGGGGTTGACCTTGAAGGGTTAGTTGTTTCTCCGCTGGCCGCCAGTATGGCTGTGCTCTCCAAAAGACAAAAAGAACTAGGTGTTGTTATGATGGATATTGGCTCAGGCACCACCGGTGTTGCTGTTTACGAAGAAGGAGATATTATGCATGTGGCTGTCCTACCCATTGGCTCAGAACATATTAGCAACGACCTAGCTATCGGTCTTAGGACTTCGGTAGAAATGGCCGAGAAAATAAAAACAAATTTTGGTTCATCTTTAGCCTCAGAAGTTAGTAAAAAAGAAGAGATAAATCTTTCTGAAATAGACAAATCGGAAGAAGCTGTTATCAATAGAAAAAGAGTCGCCGAAATAATTGAAGCCAGGCTGTCAGAAATATTTACCTTGGTCAACAAAGAACTCAAAAAAGTTGGTCGAGTCGGCAAGCTTCCCGGCGGAGCAGTTCTGGTCGGTGGTGGTGTCAAAATGCCTGGCATCATTGATCTGGCCAAAGAAGAGCTAGAACTTCCGGCTCAAATTGGTTTTCCAGAAAACCTACCTAGCATTTCTGACAAAATGGATGACCCAACTTTTGCTGTTTCTCAGGGTCTGATTATGTGGGCTTTAGAAAATCATATGTCAGACAAATCTTTCTCATCTCGAATATTTGATATGAAAGGAACAGCTGGGCGAGTACAAAAGTGGTTCAAGAATTTTCTTCCTTAGTCAAAGCGAATAACTTTGTTGTTCGGCTTTATCCACACACGTCATTGATGAATGGTTTTCCATTCGCTATAATAGGGTTACACAAACCCTATTTATTTTGTATCAAATAAGCTTCTAAAATAGAAAACATGGAAATCAAACCAGAACTAGAAACATTCGCCAAAATCAAAGTGGTTGGTGTTGGAGGAGGCGGTAACTCAGCAATCAGTAGAATGGCTGAATCAGAAATGCATGGGATAGAATTTGTCGCTGTTAACTCAGACGCGCAAGCTTTGCATATCAGCGGCGTCGAGAAAAAAATACATATCGGCAAAGCTTTGACCAAAGGTCTAGGTGCTGGCATGAACCCAGAAATTGGTCGACAAGCAGCAGAAGAAGATCAGGATGAAATCAGAAATGCTCTTGAAGGAGCAGATATGGTGTTCATCACTTGTGGACTTGGCGGTGGCACTGGCACTGGTGCTGCACCTGTTATTGCCGAAGTAGCTCGCGACCTGGGAGCTCTGACAGTTGGTGTAGTGACCAAGCCTTTCAGTTTTGAAGGGGCTCAGAGAAGAGAGATTGCTAACAAGGGTCATCTTGATCTTGAAGAAAAAGTAGATACTCTAATTACAATTCCCAACGACAAGCTTCTACAAATTATTGACAAAAAGACTAGCCTTCTGGATGCTTTTGAAGTTGTAGATGATGTTCTAAAACAAGGCGTTCAAGGCATCTCTGATCTAATTACTATTCCAGGTATCGTAAACGTTGACTTTGCTGACGTCAAAGCAATTATGCAAGGTACTGGTTCTGCCCTTATGGGTATTGGCCGTGCCTCAGGAGAGAACAGAGCGGTTGAGGCCGCGAAAGCAGCCATAGAAAGTCCTCTGCTGGAATTATCTATTGGAGGAGCCAAAGGCGTTTTGTTTAATGTCTCTGGTGGTGAAGACCTAGGTATGTTTGAAATAGATGAATCAGCCAGAGTTATCACCGAGTCAGTTGACCCGGATGCCAAGATTATCTTTGGAGCAGTTAGGGATGCCGAGCTCACCAATGAAATAAAGATTACCGTGATTGCCACTGGATTTATTGAAGAAGGTAAAGAAAGAAAGCCAGAACCGGCTAATATGTTTGAGGACAGAGAGAAGCCAGCTTCTATGTCGGTCGCGCCCCAGACTTCCTCTTCTGGATTTAGTTACCTCAAGTCTAAAGAGAAACCAGAGGATACGTCTCCGGCCGAAGAAGATGAGCTGGACATCCCAGCCTTTATCAGAAAGAAAATGAGCTAATTTTTATCAAAGGCCCACCCGGGCCTTTTTTGTATGAGTAAAAAGATATACCTCAAAGTCAAACCACGCTCCTCACAGTCCAAGGTAGAAAAAGTCTCGGACAATATTTTTCATGTTTGGGTCAAAGCCGCTCCCGAAAAAGGCAGAGCGAACAAGGAAGTGGTTCAGGTCCTGGCAGATTATTTTGGCGTGAGCAAAACAAATGTTCATATCCTCAAAGGGGAGACAACACGAATGAAGCTGGTAGAGATTGGGTGAATCGAAAACGTTTATTGACCGGCCCCGTAGGGACACCGCCTCTGGCTGTCCTTTTTTGCTTCTTTAAAACAAAACCCCCTCCTAACCTCCCCCTTAGCAGGGGGAGGG
>JAHIRA010000105.1 GCA_018818905.1 Patescibacteria group bacterium
CTTTGAATACTAGATAGTTGAGCTTGTCTATCAGTTTTTTCTCTAGTTTTTGATAGATTTGCTTTTCAACCTTGAACCGTCCGCGCTTGAAGCCAAAGTTCAAGTCCTCCATGACCACAATGGCATTGTGTTTTACCATCATTTCTGAGATCTCATGAACTATCTGGCTCACGTAACCTTCTTTCAGTTCTTTTATTGTCTCTATAGTTTCCCATTCTTTTCTGGCTTTGTCCCTTTCATTTTCTCTTTGGCCAAGCAGGTGATGGTAATCTGTCTTGATGTTGTGTTTCTTGTTGACAACAGTGTTTAGTGATTTCTGCTGTAGGATATCCCCTTGCTGGTTTATCAGGGTTACGTAAACCAAATGCCGCTCTCCCCGGTCTATTCCGATGATATTTACTTTGGGATTGTTTTTGAGATTTTTGAGAACATTGGGATTAATGTAATCGTTGCCTGTCGCATTAAAGTTTAAGGTAATCGGTACGTGAAACTGGAATTTATCGGCTGTGAAGCGTCTATCTTTAACAATATCATACTCAAACACGCTTTGTTTTTTTTCGTTATTGGGATTCTTGTTGTCAATGGGCTGGTTGGCTACATGCACCACCCTGTTTTCAGCATCAATAGATTTCTTCCGATAAAACAGTTCCGCTTGTCCATTAAGTTTATACACCACGTTTTTTAGGTTTTCAGGATCAAACAAGGCTTTCCAGTATATCGTATGTAAGTTTGGTTTGCCTTTGCTATATTTAGAAAAATCCTTGTTGTAAATCTGGAAGAGGTAGAGTTTTCCTTCGTCCACCAGTTGATTAATGTAATTTTCAGAAATGTTTTGAAAAGTGATTTTATATCCTTGTTGCTCTACTTCTCTATAAAACCCGCTCAAATCCTTGTATGAGGCAGTATCTGAGAATTTAAATCCAAACTGATTCCAATCTTCGTGCTTTGCAATAGACGCTTTGAAGAAATCAATCAGGGCGTGGCAATCTTTCAGAGAAAAGTTTCCCCCCTTTTTATGCGTTTCTTTTTTGTAATTCCTTCGTAATTTTTCTGGTGGAGCAAAATAGTCTATTCTGCTCTCTGAGAAAAAAACTTTCGGTAGCATTTTGTTTGCTCCGGGAAGCAGTTTGTAAACCATTTTTTCGTAAATCTCTTCTTCATTTGCATTAGGAATGTTTTTGAGGGCTCCATTGTGTTCTTTGTCCATGATAGCCAAGTAATACCGCCCGTTTTTGCGAAGCAATATCGAAGTGTTGTCGGGCTCTTTGTTCAAATCCCAGCCGGCCAAAAGTGTACTATTCTCGAAATTCAGTTTGAACTTCTCTACAGAGTACGGCTTTTGTGTGGCATAATTTCGTACCTTATTGTATAGAGGAATTAGATGCTGCAATTGGTCGTACCATGTCTGAAACTGACCGTAGAAAATTTCATCCTTTTCCAGCGGGCTGTCACTTGGTAATGACAGTGGTTTCACAAAATGTAGCAGCTCCATCAGACTGTCAAGAAATGCTTTGATGTCGCCTATGGTCTTCTTGTCCTGATACAACCGTTTCTCTTTGGAGTATTTTGTATTTAAAATCCCTTTAATGCAACTATATTTTGCTTGGATGTTGGCTATAATGTCAAATTCTTTGTCGCTTTCTTCTTTCTTTTCGGTCTTAAAATTAGTATGGAAATAATTGGCAACAGGTTTTGTATCTTCCTGGAAATCACTCAGTATTTCAACCTTATCTTTGTATGTGAGCAACGCGCTTTCAATCTCAGCGATAGAAAAATGAGACTGCTTCAGGTAGTTTTCTTTCTCAATTTTCTGTTTTTTAGATAATCCTTTTTTACTGATTTTCAATGTTTGCAAAAAGGAAAACTCTAAAGCGGCTTTTATGATGTTCCAATCACCAAATAATGCTTGTGAAATGTCAGTAATAGCTTTGTCGTTTCGAAAATAGATCTTATTCAAATCATAGTCTTTGAGACTTGAAAGCAGTTCTTTGGTTTTTTCCAACACATTCTCTGTCTCATCCTTATCGCCGGGTCGGAAGCTGATGAGGTTCGCTTGGTAATATTCTTCTATTGTGTTCAAGACTTTCTGGCTGGCTGTCTCTTCAGCATCGTCCACAAATTCATCTGGTAAAAAGGAAACGCTTTCTCTGTCACTCAGGATTTGCTTGTAAAGCTGTTTGAGTTTAGGCATCTTATTTTTCTTGTTCTGCTTTTGATTGTACAGGTTGATGTATTCATTCAATCCTTGTATCTTCCTTTCCCCTTCTTGTATAGTCATGCCGCCGATAATCAGATTATACGCATCGATCTGTTTTTGAGTAAGCATTCTGTTA
>JAHIRA010000106.1 GCA_018818905.1 Patescibacteria group bacterium
AGCTTGTCGTTTTTCTATTTTGGTAATTATTTTGGTCGATGGCATATGATCGACTCCGTATTTTTTGGAAAATTTCTTGATCAGTCGCTTCAAGACCTTGACGTCATCTGCGGTTTGCACAAAAGAAAGAGCTACATAATCAACTCCGTTCTTGATACCAAATTCAAGATCTCTAACGTCCTTAGCTGTTAACGAGGCAATAACTTCTTTGGATTCAGGAATATTGATCCCCTTATGACTCAAAACTACCCCTCCATTTATCACTTTGACCTTAATAACTTTTTTTCTAACGTCAACAACCCTAACGTCCATCAAACCATCAGCCAAGAGAATTTTCTGACCGGCGGCTACATATTTGTAAAGCTCCATAAAATCAACCGGTAAAACTTTTGTGTCTTGTTCGTCAACTTCCATATCAGCCGGTACAAAAAGAACTTCTTCATTTTTGTTGATCTTAATACCCTTGTCTGGTAATTCTCCAAATCGAATCTTGGGACCCTGTAAATCTTGCATAATCGCCACTGTTTTCCCAAGCTCTTTACTGACTTTTCTAACATGTCTCATCAGCATAGTGTGATGTTCGTATGTCCCATGTGAAAAGTTAAGCCTCACTACATCCATACCCGCTGCCATCATTCTTTTAATGATATCTTTTGTTTCAGAAGACGGTCCCAAAGTACAAACTATTTTTGTTCTTCGCATTTATTTCTATCTTAAAAATCATGAATAAATACTGATTTAATTTTAACTTTTATTGTGATTATTCACAAGGGGATGCAAACAGCAACATTTGACTGTCCCCACAAAATAAACACCAAAAAAAATAAGCACCTGATAAATCTGTGCTTATTTTTGACAGCCCTAACTATAGACTCCTAGACAGAAGTCTTGTTTAAGTCAATTCTGACTCAAAAGAATTAGAGATTTATTTTTTCGCCGATTGAACCAATCAGTGGTAAAGGCTTCATAGCCCCTTTAGAAACATTGACAATTCCAATGATGGCAAAGACAAGCGCAATAAGATAACCGATGGCTCCAATGCCAGCAACAGGAACTAGAAGAGCTGAAATTACTTCAAGACCAAAAAGAACGACACCTTGTTTGGCGTGATACTGAGCAAAGGCGCTGTCTTTCTTGGAGAGAAGAGGAATCAGGCAAAGAATTCCAATGTAGCTTAGAAAAGTTATCCCTTTGTTATCTTCAATGTCTTTGGGATCACCTTGTTTTTCTACTGTGGCTTCTGGTTTTTGTTCTTCCATGTTTGTCACCTCCCTTCGTTTTATTATAAAATTTAACAATCGCTTCTTCAAGCTTAAGAACATTGTAGCATAGGTTTGAGAAGAAATATAGGTTTTACTCACAGGATTAAGTCATAAGGCAAAGTGAAGCCCTGAACCGCCCCCTTGAAATAAAAAAAGGACGCGTCAGCGACGCGTCCTTACGTATCAAAATCGAAACAATACTACATTCCCATACCTTCCATCCCGGGCATTCCACCAGGCATACCGCCGGGCATTCCACTAGGACCTGGGGCATCTTTTTCAGGAAGATCGGTAACCACAGCTTCGGTGGTCAAAATCATAGCAGCAATAGAAGAGGCATTGATCAAAGCGCTTCTGGTAACCTTGGTTGGATCAACAATACCTTTTTGGATCAAGTTCTCGTACTTACCTTCAGCAGCATTGTATCCTTCAGCGCCAGAAAGTTTTTTGACTTCTTCGACCACCACAGAACCTTCTTGGCCAGCATTGGTGGCAATTTGTCTTAGGGGTTCTTCTAGAGCACTGCGCATAATATCGACCGCAGTTTTCTCATCTTCATCACTAGCTTCCACGCCATCAAGAGCTTCAAGAGTTCTGATCAAGGCAACACCACCACCAACCACGATGCCTTCTTCAACAGCAGCTCTGGTTGCAGCTAGAGCATCTTCAACTCTGTGTTGCTTTTCTTTTTGCTCGGTTTCGGTAGCGGCTCCAACTTTTAGAACAGCTACGCCACCAGAAATCTTGGCTAATCTTTCTTGTAGTTTTTCTTTATCAAAATCACTATCGGATGAGTCAATTTCATTCTTGACTTGTTCGACTCTAGATTGGATTTTATCTTCTTCGCCTTTGCCATCAACAATGACGGTGTTTTCTTTGCTAGCGACAATTTTTCTGGCCTGACCAAGTTGTTCAACTTCGGTGTTCTCTAACTTGAGACCCACTTCTTCTGAAATAACCTGACCACCTGTGAGAACAGCAATGTCTTCGAGCATTTCTTTCTTTCTGTCACCAAAGCCAGGAGCTTTGATAGCTAGAACATTGAAAGTACCACGCAGCTTGTTGACCACGAAAGTAGCTAAAGCTTCGCCTTCAATGTCGTCAGCAACGATGACTAGTTCTTTTTTGCCGGACTGGCCTAGCTTTTCTAGTAGAGGTAGAATTTCGCTTAGAGTAGCGATTTTTTTGTCGGTTAGAAGAATGTATGGATCTTCATATGAAGCCACCATTTTCTCTGTATCGGTAATCATATAAGGAGAGACGTATCCTTTATCAAACTGCATCCCTTCGACAACTTCTTTGTCGATACCAAAAGATTGTGATTCTTCAACAGTAATAACGCCGTCCTTGCCAACTTTATCCATAACTTCAGCAATGATCTGGCCGACCTTGTCGTCTTGAGCAGAAATGGTTGCGACCTGAGCAATTTCTTCTTGGCTTTCAACGGGTTTGGAAATTTCTTTGAGTTTATCGACCACCTTGGCAACAGCCTTGTCGATACCTCTTTTGATACCCATAGGGTTAGCACCGGCAGCCACATTCTTGAGACCTTCTGCAGTTATGGACTGGGCTAGAATTGTCGCGGTAGTAGTTCCGTCACCGGCAGCGTCATTGGTTTTTGAAGCAACTTCTTGGACAAGGGAAGCTCCAATGTTTTCAAACTTGTTTTCCAGTTCAATTTCTTTGGCAATAGTCACGCCATCATTGGTGATGGTGGGGCTGCCAAAGCCTTTATCTAGAACTACATTACGACCCTTGGGACCGATAGTTACTTTGACGGTGTTAGCTAGCTTGTCGACACCTCTTTTGAGAGCGCGACGAGCTTGTTCGTCAAACTTGATATCTTTTGCCATAATATTTTGCGTTACTTTATAGATTTATCGTTTTACAGAAGCGCGTTTTACTGCGCCAATTTTGGACACGCCAGCGGCAGTGTCCCGGACAGAAAGAATGTTTATTCTTCGACAACGGCCAATACATCGTCCAGGCCGGCAATTAGGAGCTCTTCGTCGTCAATCTTAATTTCGGTGGGGCCGTATTTGGTGAAGAGAACCTTCTGACCTGGTTGAACCGGCATTTCTGATCTTTCGCCATTCTTGAGAAGCTTTCCAGGGCCAACAGCCACAACTTCGGCTTTCTCTGGCTTTTCTTTTTCGGCGGTATCTGGAAGGACGATTCCAGACTTGGTCACCTCATCTTCTTTGATTGGTCTAAGGA
>JAHIRA010000107.1 GCA_018818905.1 Patescibacteria group bacterium
AGACCAACCAAGACCACTCCGGTGAAAACAAAAAGTTCTATGTCAAAAACACTATACGAAGCAGCAGTCAAAATTCCAGCAGTTAAAATCATCAAGAACTGCCGAATGGTCAGTGGGCCGATAACTCGATCTTCAATTTCTATAAATTGAGGAACAGAATATTGCATTTTTGACTTTTGCTTCTTGACTTAAAACTTAGCGCTCACCTCCGCAATCATTTCAAATTCTCTTTCGGTCAAATATGGCTTGCTTTGATTAAACAGTTGCTTGCCAACCTCGGCCACTGACATATCAGAAGTCATGCTTTGACGACCAATCTGCAAATACAATTTATAAAGAGGACTCATCTGCCACATTTTTCTCAGTTCGTCAGGATTGACCTGAGACTTGAGAATCTCTATTTGCTGAAAAAAGTTCTTGCTTCTATCTTCATCGTTTTTCCCAAGTTGTCTAAAATAACTAACATCGACTTTCTCCAAATCGCTTACCTTAGACAGATGACCGAGCTGCTCCGGTTTCTTGACCACTGTTCTTTTGACCACTTCTCTTTTCTTGGGAGTGGGAGGGGCGGTAGTTTGAGAACGCATTTTGGCTAACTTGGCTCTGATCTGATCTTTCTCTTGCCGGCTTTTGACCTCTTCTTGGCTTCTAACCACTTCACCCTGAGGCCTCTGAGCCTTGACACCGGGCGCAACTGTTCTTTGCTGATCCATTTTCAATTCTTGCGGCTGAGGTCTTACGGGCTCAGGCATCTTGATACTTGGTGACACAGCTGGCTTTGGAACAGGAGGCCGAGGTACAGGAGCAGAAGGAGCCTGTTTTACAGGAGCCGAAATCTGATCTATAGATTTTGCCTGAGGTGCTTGTTGTTGTGGCGCTGGAGCAACAGATGCCGGCACGGAAGATGTTTTTGTTTCTGGCTTGTAATCTAACTCTGGCTTTCTAAGCTTGTAAATATCATCATCAATTCTATCCTCTACCTCCATACCCAGGCCCCAACTAAGGGGAGAATAGTTACCGGGGCTACCTAGCTCATGGTAAGGCAGTTTTAGGGACTCAAAGTATCGAAGATATCGATTTAGAATCTGCCTCTCTTCCCTACTCAAGTGATGCGGGTTTTCGGCTTCGAATAGGTATTTTCTGATCGTGGTCAAAGTCTGTTTGCCTGTTCCGAGCTCTTTTTTATAATCTTCAAGCCAGTTGTGCATGGTGGGTTTGACCTTCTTGTTGTCAAGAAGAATAGGTTCTTCACCCAGGACTTCCCTATTTTCTGACATGGTCTTCTTGACTCGATTTATGACTTGATTTCTGTCTTTATCATTGGTCTGGACAAGAAAACTTTTGAGCTTACCAAAATAATCCACCTCACCTTTAGCATCCATTTTGACAGCTGACAAGAAATAGTGTCGGAAAAAATTATACACTTTCCCAGAGGTCATAAATGGAAAAAGATTGATTCTCAGCTTGGCCAAAATCATACTATATTCTTTGGCCAAATCAGCAGATTGAATTTTTTCTAAACGTAGTTTTTTTTCTAGAGAATGCATCAATTCCAAAGCAAAACTACTAGGGTCATAGTTTTGCCCTTCGAATTCTTCTATCCTATTTTGTATTTTTTTTAGCGTCTCTTGATCATTGAGACTGGTAACAACTTTCATATATATTTTTAGGCAGTTTAGCTTATTGGTTTACCTCTTTCATTAGTTAATATAACGCGGGGCTTTTCTTCTTCAGTAGGTACGGGGGTAGGTGTACTTTCTTTACTTGACCCTCCTCCGCCCTTCTTTCCCGAAGCAATTTTCGCATTTCTTCCATTTCCATCTACATCAAAAACATATTTGAGATCTTCAATCGCCTGGCTTTTTCTCTTTGTCAGATCACCTTCTTTTATGAATTTTTCCCATTTTTTCTCACTTTTATAGCTTGGGTCAGCTTTAATCATGAAATCTCTGAATCCAGACTCATCTATTGCCCCGATTTTACCCTTCATCTCATTAAATAAAGTAATCCTTTCATCATGAGTTCCAAGTTCAGCACCAATACAAACATTGCTCATTCCTTCTATGGCGCCATTTCGTCCCGTGTGTTTTTTCGGATCCATATTCATCATCAATGAAACAACCGTTTCTTCTTTGTTTGCCTCTTGAACACTTTCAAGTTTTAATTGATCACGAACCATATTTTCAAGAAACCGTTTTTCCTCAACAATTTGGTCAGCAGAAGACAGCCCCAGACGCATTTTCATTTTTTGTTGATAATCTAGACCAACCACTTTTTCGTCACCATTTATATACGCTTGTTTATTGACTCCAAAACGACTCGTTTGACCTCTTTGTCTTGCACCCTGCTTATTATTCTCGACCGCTGCACCATGTCCTCTATTACGGTCTCTGATATGGCTCTTCTCCGCATCCGTCAGAACAACTCCTTCTGCTTCAAGGTCCCTAATCTCCCCTTCCCCAGCCAAAGTATAACCTTTCATTTCCTTGTCATAGGCTGTCGCTTCAGCAATATCAAAGCCACCCTTACCTTTCAAAAATTCACCTTGTTCTCTAAGAACAGAAATAGCTCTTTGCTCACCAAGAGTTTGCTTTAATAATTGAAATTTGTTCTCCAAATTAAAGTCAATTCCTTCACCGGCTGCTATCTGCGGCTCAATCACCTCATTTAGAAAATCTGTATCAAATAACATCTTTCTCCTATCTTTGGCTTCGTCTGTATTACTGCCCATGTCACGAAACACTTCATTAAGATTCTTTGCTTGAATAAGACCTTCAAGCAAGGCTTGTTTCTGATCAAGACTTCCCTTTGGATCATTTTCCATAGTTTCGTAAAACTCTCTTCTGAGTGAGTGATGCTCTAGATTGGGGTTTGTTTCTTTTATCTCACCCATGCGCTGCTGCACCGCTCTTTTGTTCTCAAGTAGTTCATAATCTCGTTTATCATTAAAAAAACCAGCCTTAGCCGCAACTCGATTCATCTTGTTTCTTGTCCATCCAAGGCTTCTACCCCTTAACTCTTCTTCAATCCTTTGTTGTCGAGCGTTCCAAGCATCCTTGCTTATCGTTGGACTGGCAAAACGAACCCAGTTTCCGGAATCTTTACGGGCCTTATCCCAGTTTTCCCCAAGACTTCCAGATCCCCTGGCTGCACCATACAAGGCTCCCACTCCAGATGTTAAGAAACCAAGGGTGTTTTTATAGGCACCACCTAGAAGTCCTTCATTCCCCTTCATTAACGATCTTCTAGTAATGGCTCTTGTAGCTGATCCGTACTTACCGATTCCAAACAACCCGGCTGTTAATCCGGCAGCACCACCCAGGACTTTACCGGTCGCAAAACCAAGCAACGCCCCAGCCCCAAAACTACTAACTCCCTTAACCACCAAGAAAGAAGCATAGAGCATGGTGATGATGAGAATAAATCTCATGAACTGCTCAAAGTCCCAAGAAGTGATGAAGAAACCACCTTTTAGGGCCGCCGTATCAAGCTTGCCACCCGGCATCAAAGCCTCGGTTCCTTTTGAACTCAAAGTGCTAGCTACTTTTAATGACAAAAAGACACAAAAAGTCGCTACGGGTCCATATAAAATAAACTTAGTAAACTCCCCCCACCATTTTTTGGCGTACTCTTGGGTTTTGGGTACAATATCAAAAAGGAAAGCAACCGGAGAAATAACCGTTAGAAACATCAAAGCTACCAAACGAACAGTTAGCAGGACCACCATTCCCGTCATTGCTAGAATAAAGAGCCCGACAAAAATTACCAGCATGGCCATACCAGCCGCAACGCTGGAATCATTTATTGTCTTCGTATCAACAGCCGCCCCAACAGTGACCAGTTTATCCATCCCGAGCGTTCTTGTGAACCCGGCCGCAATATTGGCGTTTGAGTTGCCAAAAGTAAAAGCACGCATCAAGACATCAGAAAATTCAATAAAGATGGCGCAAATAGTTCTAGAAAAATTGACAAGCAATATACCAATAATCAACCGAGGTAGCAGCTTCTTGAATTGATAATTCTCTATTCTGAGAATAGTTCCAAAAGCCATGACCAGAAGAATCAAAATGAAGAACATATTGACCACATCTCTCACCACCACCCAGCCAACTTGTACTGCATCAAAAGCCGCCACATTTGAAGGTGTGGTGATCAGTTTATTGAAAGCCCAAGAAACAGCCGCTAACAAACCAGCCTCTATCTCTAGGATAAACCTGAGAAACAATCCAATTAGACCGAAAAAAAGTGTCCCCATTTATATTTTTATCTCGGAAAATTTATTTTGCTTGTCCTTCTTTTGGTATTTCTACTGCCCGATTTTGTCCACTCATCTGGAACTCGGTTCCTTTCGGAGCACTCTGATTGGGCGAAGTCCATAGACCCGTAAGAGCGGTTTGAATAATGGTATCAATAGTTAGGGCAGTCAATGTTATCATGTCTTGATACGCCTGGGCTTGAATAGTACCCTGTTGCAGTCCGGAAATGCTTTTTTTGGCATTCTCGGCAAAGACAAGACCGGGAGATTTGACACGACAATCGCGATATTTATCAATTGGCTTCTTGACTGCTGACGACTTTTTATTGCCTTTGGTATCTCCCTTTGCGGCAGCTACCTTAGTATCTGGTTTAATATTGCTACAATCTCTGGCACCAAAAAAACCTTGATTAACCATGAGTTCAAAACGGTAATTTTGCTCTTTCTGAGCCATTTGTTCGGCCGCGGTAGTTCTCATGCCAAACCAAGTGCTAAAATCATTGTTTTGACCGGTTAAACTAAGAGCAAAGCGCTTGTTAAACTCTGTTTCCAAAATCTTCCAGGTATCCTGACCTGCTTTCCCTTGCTTCTCTAATTCGTTGATAGCATCTAGCGTTTTCTTGATAATACTCCGATCAAAAGTACAATCTGGAACGTAGGCTCCTCCCGCTCCCCCTACGCCAGGAGATGCCGATCTGGCAAAAGCAATCCTCATATTCATTTTAATATCAGAACAAAGTGAGAATCCAGTATACGAATATAAAGCCGACTGTAATGACTGAAACCACATTTCCTTGGATCCCCAATTAAGAATTTCCAGCCCGTTAAGACTAAGATCCCCCGAAGCAACTTTAAGCACAAGGCTTTTAATCAGAGGAAAGACAGCAAACTTCCAAACGGCCACTATCACATCATTGGCTAGTTTACCGAGGTCTATTGTGGGCCAGGTCGCCTGGGCTGGTTTGGGGGTGGCAAAAACTCCGATACCGCTGAAAACAAAGACAATCAAAATAATCAGAACCACGGACAGAATGTTTTTAAATTTAGCAAGAAATTTCATTCTCAAATTCCTAGATTTGTTAGAAGAGAATTAAGTTCGTATTCTTCAAGTAATTTGTCTATCTCCAAGACAATTTCATCTTGAAAAACTTCATTGACGAGATAGTTGACTTTGGGCATTAGACCAGTCACCTTGTACAAGCTCTCTGTGTCGTTGAAATCAATGCCTTCTATCTCACTGATTATGTTTTCTGAAGCTAGGATGAAACCTAGACTCTTTTTGTGTAAATTTATAATGCGCTCATCGTTGGGTACTTCCAAGCTTATCAATTCACGATAAACTTTCTGAAAGACTTCTTTTACTTCTTGCATGTCCTTCTTGTTCTGAAGTCTCACGCCTAGAGCAAACTTCTCAAAGGAATCAGGATCTTGGAAAGGCAGATCTCTTGATAGAAGCAAGGCGGTGACAGCAAAATATTGTTTGATGTCTTCTTCTGTATAATCATTCTTAATATTTAGTTCTTCTGTCTTGATTTCTGGTAGGTCAACTTTTTCGCTTCCGGCAACATTGGCAAAATCTAGATCGCTACTTTGAGCAAATTGGGAAAAATTCTGCTCAAAAGACGACATATCGCCGCTTTGAAGCGTATTTTGAAGACTCTCGATAGAACTATTATTAAGATTCAGATCTGAGCCATCCTCGGCTTGAGTTCCGAGGCCCAATAAATAATCACCAAGTGGATTGCTCAGTTCTTCTGTGGCTTGACTACCCTCTTCTGTCTGGAAAGCTTCTTCTTGAAAAGTATCTTCCATGTTAGCAATATCCTCTTCGCCAATCCCTAGCTCCTCTTGATTTTCTTGGATTGTTTCAGAAATCTCGTCTGATTTAGCCTTGCTTTCGGCAATTCTGAGGAAATATGACAAATCAGTCTTGAGAGGGTCAGTGCCGGAAATAACTTCTTGTCCGTCTTCAGCCCCATCAAAGTCAGAATCAGCTAAATGAGGATTGGTGCCAAATCTCTTTTCTTCTTCATCATTAAGACCATCTTCGTCATCATCTATTTTATTTTTTCTTTCAACTTCCAGAGGATTAAAACCAGCTTCAAGTTCGGCATAATCAGAATAACCATCTTCATCCGTATCAATATTGTAAGGGTCAGTTCCTTTGGCTAATTCTTCTTTGTCTGACAAATGATCTCCATCGGAATCCAAATCATTAGTCAGCAAAACAGTGGCCTTTTCTGATTTGCTAGAGAAAAGCCTGTCTTTGTTGGCTAGAACATAGTAGGTTGAAAACCCGAAAGTCACAAAGGCAATCAAACCTACCACAAAAAATTTTAGGACGCCTTTCTGATACATCCGACGTCAATTTTTAGGGAAGCTATTTCAAATTTATTTCACTATAGCACACTTTGAAAAAGGGAGCAAAATGTGTACAAATGCTCTGCTGATCATCAAGAATTTCTCGCCTGTTTGTCAGCTAGCGAGAAGGTGCTTGCCTCTTAGCTACGCTTGCATTGGGGCTCCAGGCACAGCCCGGAGCCAGCAGAGCGTCCGGAGCCAGCAGAGAAAAAATAACCCACAAACAAAGCTACCCAATCTCCCCCTCCCCTCCGATCCAGCAACTGCTCAACCCTGCGCTTTAAGACTACACAAAAAACCACGCTCTTCTAAAACTACTAAGATCAAAATTTCACACGCCAAAGAGCTTTTGCTGAATCGGAGGGGAGGGGGAGATTGGGTAGCGAAATCCATCAACAATCCTGCCACGCCTACATAAAGAGAATACGCCAGCGGCGATGTCCCTACGGGGAATCATTACATTATTCAAGAGTGTCAGATAATCTTGTGAAATCATTGACTGATAATCTTTCTGGGCGCACGGTTGGCTGCAAATCAGCCCGATCAATCCAAGCTAAGGTCTCATCTTTGCTGAGATGAAAACTTGAAGCCAAGCTATTGTGTAATTGCTTTCTTTTACCAGAAAAAGCAGCCTTAATGACTCTAAAGTACATTTTCTGCCCATCCGGATGAGAAATTTTGGGAACTTCTTCTTGGGGCGTGATCTTGATAAAAACTGAATCCACTTTGGGGGACGGATAAAAAGATTCTTTGGGCACCTCAAAACATATTTCTGCCCTAGCGTAGAATTTGGTCGCCAGTGATAATAAACTTTCTTTACCTTTTTTGCCAATAATTCTCTCGCCAACCTCTTTTTGCATCATTAGATACATAACCTGAGGCTTTAGATCGCTCTCCAAAAAATATGGAATCAATTTGCCGGTTAAATAATAAGGAATGTTGGCCACGACTTTATAAGCAGCGATGGAACGGCCTTGATCATGCTCAACCTCTTTTTTGCCTAAGCTGGAATAAAGATTTTGCAGATCGGTTTTTAGAATATCTGCTTTAATGACTCGAAAATCTTCTCTTCGACCATATCTTGAAACCAAATAGTGCACTAGATTTTCCGACAACTCAACAGCAGTTAGATCTACTCCTTCTGCTAATAAAGCTTCTGTCAAAATACCAATACCCGGACCTACTTCTAGCACTCGTTCGCCAGGCTGAAGAGCGCTTGCTTCAATTATTTGTCTCAAAGCCAGGTCAGAAACCAAAAAATTCTGTCCCAGAGACTTTTCTAGATAGATTTTATTCTCTTTTAGTATTGATAGGAGTTCTTCCTTGGTCATGTCTTTCTTTTTATGAGGTAATTAAGCAGAGCCAATAATTCATCTTTGAGGGGCCAGGCTGTCTTTTTGATCATGGCCTCGATATCGTCCTTTTCTGCGGCTATTGATTGCTGAAATTCTATTTGAGAGGCTTCCAATGAGGCCACATAGCTTTGTTTTTGGAGTTTCTGATCGCTACCCGTGTCTTTTCCTAACTCTTGGCTATTACCAAAATAATCAAGGTAATCATCAAGAGCTTGAAAGAGAATGCCCAATCTTGCGGCGATAACTTCTAATTCTTGCTGTTCTTTGCGCTTACTCCCAGCTAGAATGGCCCCCATAACCAGAGGAGCTTTGGTGGTATAACTGGCAGTTTTGAGTTCTGAGATACTTCTGACCTTTTCGAGACTAACTTTGTCTGACGAAGCCAAATCAAGATCCAGAAGCTCTCCCATACCAGTCATTATGGCTTGTCGATTGAGGTACTTGAGGGCTTTGACTTTGAGCTGGGAATCAAGTTTGGCCTGCAGAAATGCTTGGCAAGAATAGTTGACTAGAATATTTGAGAGCAATATTGATCTTTTGATACCTTGTGTCAAATGAAAGGCCTTCTGGCCGCGTCTGAGCCGGCCTTGATCAAAAATATCATCTTGAATCAAAAGACCGGCATGCCCCAGTTCAAAGCCAAGAGAGAAATTGATAACTTCTTCCGGCAAAGAATCATCAAAAAGTCGATAGCCAAGACAGCACAGATAACCACGCAGTCTCTTGCTTTTTCTCAAGACAAAGTCCTCTAGAGCTGAGACGTCATCCAAGGATTCTACGCTACTGGTTTGCCTCTGATCAAAAAAAGATGCTAGCCTAGAATCAGCTTCTTGTTGATAAAGCTGCAAATTGTCCAAAAAATCATTGGGCATCTAAGGTTTTTTCATCTATAATCATAACACCACATATTCTAGTCTGTTGATCATGAATGTCAAATGCTCACAAAAATAATCAACTCGATTGAAAATTATAACCTAAGCCTCAAAACCTGGCTTCTGAGCTTGTCTTCTATTATTATTCTTAGAATTGGTCTGGAGAGCTTCTCGTCACAGCAAGGTAATCTTTTTACTTTTAATACTTTTCCTCACTTCTTCTTTTTCTTTGCGGCCGCAGTTCTGTCACTGATTCTGATTATGCACTTCTTTACCAAAGAGAAGGTCATGGCTATTAGTAAGGTGGCTCTGTGCGGTTGGTTTATTTCACTGTTGTCACCCGTGGTCGACTTATTTTTCTCCAAAGGCAAGGGTAACGTCGTTATTGCCTACTTACTGGTAGATGGACCACAAGACATTATCAAGAAATATTTCAGCTTTTTTGGTGATAACTTTGAATTTGGGATTACCTATGGAATTCGGGTTCAGACTGTTCTAGCCTGCGTACTGGTAGCGACCTATGTTTATCTGAAGACCAAGAAGCCACTCAAAACTGTTCTATCGGCCGTGGTTGTTTATACCACCATCTATATCTTTGCTGTGCTACCAGCTTTGCTGACCATGGCTCAAAAAATGAGTCTAAGTTTCAACAAAGCCGATATGATTGACGTTCTGCTACTACCACAAAAAATGTTTGAGATCAAACACATCAATCCCAATAGCCTCTTCGATTTCAAACTCACTCTGATACTATCTATTGTTGTGGTGATTGAAGTTTTGATCTGGTTCTATGTTTATAGCCAAGACAAATTCTGGGCCCTCATCAAGAATACAAGACCGCTTAGATTTGTTTTGAGCGGGGTCAGTCTCTTTATGGGTATGTATATTGGCCTTAGAATCACCGGCACTCCTTTTGAGAACAATTTTTATGGCTATTTGATCATCCTCAATCTCTTCTTGATTCCTTTTCTATTGTGGCTTTTCTCTGTTTTCCAAAACGACCTGTATGATCTCAAAATTGACAAAGTTTCAAATCCAAACCGACCGCTTGTAGCCAAAGTTTTTTCCACATCAGAAGTTAAGAACATAGCTCTGGCCTGCTGCCTGTTGGCGATAGGTCTTGGCTTCAACCTTGGCCTCAGATTTTTGACTCTCACTCTAATACTAGCCGGACTAACTTATCTTTACTCCACCCCTCCTATTCGCCTCAGAAGATTTCCTTTTGTTTCATCTTTTGTTATCGCCCTGTCTATCCTACTGACTCTTTTTATGGGTTTCATGCTCATGGCCAAGAATCAATCTCTAGAAGTTTTCCCGCACAGCATTATTCTGGCGACTCTAATTCTCTTTACTCTAGTTGTTAACGTTAAAGACGTCAAAGATGTCAAAGGCGATCCGCAAGACAAAGTCAAAACTCTTTTTACGATTCTTGGCACTAGAAAAGGAAAGCTTATTCTGGGTCTGCTAAACCTGATCTCCTTTCCGACAGTGACAGCTCTCTTGTCTCAGAATAAAGTGTTACTTTTTATCTCTCTTGGCTTTGGGGCGCTGGCTTTTTTGCTAACATATGACAAAAAAACTAGAGAAGGTTATCTGTTTGGCCTCTATACGGTCTTTTTTGTGTTGTTGTTGGTTTTTGTGTACTAGGAAATGTACCATTAATTATGTAGGGACGCACCATGGTGCGTCCCTACATAATTAAATATCAAAATCTATATATTGAACTTCTCCCAACTCTTCTTTAGAATTACTATTTGTCGGAAAACTTGAAGAGTCGTTAAACTTAGAAAAGAGCGACACCTCTTCTATTAGAGACTCGGGAATCTCTTCAATAAAGCGTGAAGCCATATTCTGCTTGACCGAGCCAAACAAATGCCTTTCTTCGGCCCGCAGAAGATAAAGATATTTCTTGGCCCGAGTCATCCCGACATAACATAAACGTCTTTCTTCTTCCATCTCGCTGGGATCAAACAAAGATCTCGAGTGAGGAAAAATGCTTTCTTCCATCCCGACCAAGAAAACATGATCAAATTCCAGCCCTTTGGCGCTATGAACTGTCATCAGAATAACTTTGCGACTGGATTCTTGTACTTGAATGGTCTGGTCGTTTTTTTGTTCTCTGTAATGACTCGATTTCTCATCGCCTTCATCATGATCACTTACCAAACTAACCTCTTCCAGAAACCCGCGCAAATCGTCTAATGCTCCTTTCCGTGAACCGGTTTCATCTTCCTTGGAAGTGACAAAACGACGAGCGACAGTTTTGAGCTCCAAAACATTCTCAAAACGACTCTCCCCTTCTTCGCTCCCGTCTCGCAAGAAGTCCTCTAGACCAGATTTTCTGAGAGCAAAGTCAATTAATTCTGGCAATGTTAACTCAAGAGCTTGTTTTCTGAATATGTTGATCAGGCTTCTAAATTCGCCAAGTCCTTTTCTGGCCACACCTTTGACCTCAGCCAAGCGATCATCGTTATCAAGATAGTCAAAAAGAGAAATTCCCAGACGGTTTGAGGCATCAGTTAGTACTGTGATAGTGCGCTTGCCAACTCTTCTGGCCGGCATATTAACCACCCGCTCGAAACTAATATTGTCGTCTGAATTAAGAACTAATCGAAGATAAGCCAACATGTCCTTAATTTCTTTGCGCTCATAAAACTTGACTCCACCCACAATCTGATACGGTACTCCCCGTTCCATTAGAACTTCTTCCAAGGCTCTGGATTGAGCGTTGGTGCGATACAGAATGGCTGCTTCGGGAAGTTGGCCAGTTTGGGCATCGCTATGTTCCATAATAGTATCAATCACAAAACCGGCTTCCCGGTAAGCGTTGGTCGCCGTATGACTTTTGACCTTCTCTCCGGAACCATTGTCAGTCCAAAGCTTTTTTTCTTTTCTTTCCTCGCTCTGCTCCATAACAGCGTGCGCTGAATCCAGAATATGTCCTGTTGAGCGATAATTCTGTTCTAAGTAAACGGTTTTGGCTTCAGGATAGTCCTTTTCAAAGTTGAGAATGTTTTGAATATTGGCCCCCCGAAAGCTGTAAATAGACTGCCAATCGTCACCGACAACGCACAAATTCCTATTTTTGCTAGCCAATTGCTTTATGAGCACGTACTGGGCTTTGTTGGTGTCTTGATATTCGTCGACCAGAATGTATTGAAAGCGATCTTGATATTTTTCGAGAATGTCTGGATTGGCCTCAAAAAGATCGACCAGATGCATAATTAAGTCGTCAAAATCGAGTCCTGCCATTTGCTTGAGATCCTTTTGATACTGCTGATAAACTTTGGCGGCCAATTCGGTAAAAAAGCCTTTCTCTGAATAGTTTAGGAAACCGGCTGGTTTAATCAAGTCACATTTGGCTCTAGAAATAGCGGCTCGAACTGCTCTGGGGTTAACATCATCAAAGGGAATATGAAGCTTTTTCATGGCCTGCTTGACCGCTGATAACTGATCTTGGGCGTCAAAAATTACAAAATCTTCTTTAAACCCCATTTTACCTATTTCCCTGCGTAGTATTTGAACCGCAAAAGAATGAAAAGTCCCCACAAAGGGCTCTACCTCAAACTGCGGTCTGAACGGGTGAAAGTTAACCTTGCCTTGAAGTAAAGTTTTGATTCTCTGCTTCATTTCACCTGCCGCCTTGTTGGTGAACGTGACAGCTAGGATATTCCTGGGCTCTACCCCTTCTGAGATAAGATGAGCCACTCTGTGAGTCAAAACTCTGGTTTTACCTGATCCAGCCCCGGCTAAGATCAATAACGGACCTCCTTTTACTAGACAAGCTTCTTTTTGGCGATCGTTAAGACTATCTAAAATGTGGTTGTTCATGTTTTTTTTGAGGGATAGATTCTTTTTAACTATTAAAGCCTACCAAAAAAGGTAGGCTTTAACAAGTTGGTATGTGCAACCGTAACAAGGATACAATTACAATTTATCAGCTTTAATTTCCTTGAGGCTCCAAAGCTGGTTGGCCTTGATAAATTCTTGGCTGAGAGTGTACAGAACATCATCCATATAAAGGCTTCTTCTGATTGTTTGAGTATAATTATGAAATTCAGCTTGTTCTACCTGCTCGGCCGAATAATGAGTGACTCGCCCTTTCAGGTCAAAGCCTTTGTTTAGATCAACTCTATAAACAAAGACGCCTTGAAACACATTCTCTCCATAACTTCTGTCATCTTCAACGCCCTCAGGAATTTCTGCGAGCGAGATGGGAAGTACCAACAGTCCATTTTTCTTGTTGAACAAGAAGGCTTTATGATCATACAGGGCTTCTGAACTTGTGCCCACATCCCCGATAACGACCTTATGAAGCTCTTTGGGCTTCGTAACGTCACTGACATCAAAGATGGCCATTTTCATTCCTTTGGGAAGCACGATATTCTCTTCCCCCTCAATGTTTGAGGTAACCACCTCTGTGTCTTTCCCAATGCCAATCAGATGGTTCTCGTCATAAGGATGTAGGTAGTCAGAGTATCCAGGAATCTTCAATTGCCCCAGGACATAAGGATTTTTTGGATTCTTGAGATCAATAACAAACAGAGGATCAACTTCTTTGTAAGTCACTATATACCCACGCTCACCCATAA
>JAHIRA010000108.1 GCA_018818905.1 Patescibacteria group bacterium
ATCTGTTACTTAGTAATGTTGAGAGATTGATCCGTATACACAAAAATATAGGGCAACTGCAAGTATTGTATGCCGGTAAAGCTCATCCTAGTGACAAGATTGGTCAGAAGCTGATCCAAGACATTGTTAATACTGGCAAGAAATATCGCCAAGACATCAAGATTCTTTTCCTTGAAGGGTATGATTTAGATTTAGGCAAGCTTATGACTTCCGGAGTTGATGTGTGGCTCAATACGCCTTTGCCACCCAACGAAGCCTCGGGGACTAGTGGAATGAAAGCAGCCCACAATGGTATTCCTCATTTCAGCACGCTTGATGGTTGGTGGCTTGAAGGGCACATTGAAAATGAAACCGGCTGGGCTATTGGTGGAGAAAGGCCAGCCGGAGAAGCTGCAGAACTGGCCAAGGGAGATGCTGAGGAGTTATACAAAAAACTTGAAGAAAAGATTGTACCGCTATACTATAAAAACAAAGAAACTTGGAAAGATATTATGCGTAATGCTATTGCTATCAATGCTTCATTCTTCAATACTCATCGTATGGTTCAACACTATGTCCAAGAAGCTTACTTTTATCATGAGGACTGATCAGTTTTCTTGAGGAGATAATACCCATAAAAAATACGTAGGGACACGCCATGGCGTGTCCCTACGTATTTTTTATGGGTATTAATGTGTTCTATTTTTTCTCTTCTTCTAACTTGCCTCCAAGCTTCTTGATTCTTTTCTTGAGCTGAATCATTTTCATCTCGCGACCAATCATCAGCTTGTTCATTTTGGAAAATTTCTTGTTCTTTCTCTTGAGATCATCTAGGGTTTGAAGCAGTTTGGCCTTGGACTTTTTTTGATCATCGATGTCGCGAAGAACACTAACGACTGACTTCACTTTTGAATTTTCTGTGAGGGTTGCCCAACTATGAGAAATCCATTTACTTCGTTTCTTTTTGGTGATAATGCGGTATTCAATTGTTAGACCGCTAACCCCACTAAGGGCATCTTTGAAAGCTTTTTGAACATCTTTCAAGTCATCCGGGTGAATAATCCAAGGTTGTTTGCCAACTAACTCTTGTGGCTGGTAGCCCAAAACACTTTCACAGGGTGGACTTAGATAAGTAATAATTCCATCTGGACCGGTTAGCATAATAAGATCAACAGAGTTATCGACAATGCTTTTATATTTGGCTTCACTTTCTTTTGATTTCTTTTCTGCGTCCATACGCAGTTCTTCTGTTTCAATAGCCGACACAACGATCTCAAAAATTCTTTTGTCATTATCGTCAGGCAAGAAATCTTTTTGGAACACAATACAGAGCGAACCAATGGCTTTGTTTCTAAATGACACAGGGTACCCGACATAGGTTTTAAGTTGGTATTTGTTGACATTGGGGTCAGATTGATGATAATCAGTTTGGTCCAAATCTCTAACAATCGTCAAATCCTTTTTGTCCTTTTTGATAACATCATAACAAATATGCCCCTCTGGTTTGTCAATTGGATTGTAGTTATCTGGCGTATGCCATTGGCCCAATGAGACTAGTAATTTTTTGTCGAGACGATTATAGAGAGCGGCCGTAGCGCCGGTTATTTCTCCCAGGAGAGCCACCAAACGATTAATATTTTTGATGGGATCTGCTTCAAAGTTGAGGAAGCACCTGTTGATTTTTTCTAGACGGGCTTCATTCTTTTTGCTTTTACTAATATCCCTAACATAAGACCAAATACCTTGTGCCTGACCAGAACTATCTTTGATTAAATAAGAGCGAACCTCGACCGTGATTATGGATTTGTCTTTTCTGATCAGCTCTTTCTCGTATATTTTGGAATATCCTTCCTTAAGAACTTGATTCTTGTCAACCTCTTCTTTCTCAAATTTCCACCATCTTTGTGGCGTAATATCAAAAGAAGTTTTTCCCTTGAGCTCTTTATTGGAATAGTTCAGTATTTTTTGGAAAGCGGGGTTGAACTCTAGTATCTGCCCTTCAAGATCGGTTCTTACGAAGCCATCACGACTTCTTGTGTAGAGCTCTCTGTATCTTTTTTCTGATTCTTGGAGAGCCTTTTCTGTTCTTAGGTGAGCCACTACACCGCCAATACCAGCTGCCAAAGTTTCGATACCATTCTTAGTGTAGCTTGAAAAATCATCGTGTTCATAAGAAGCTAAAGCAATAACAGCGATGATTTTATTTTCA
>JAHIRA010000109.1 GCA_018818905.1 Patescibacteria group bacterium
CCTTCTATTTCACCGAGATGATTTCTAATGTCGCCCAAAATTTGCTGCGTATTTGACAGACTATCAGCAATAAAGCAAACAAAATCTCCATCTTGAGCCGCAAACTTTTTGATAATGGCTTGTTGAACTTCTTCTTTGAAAAATTTAGCAATCTGAGATTCAAACTTGTTATCTTTAATTTTGACCCAGGCCAAGCCTTTGGCTCCAAACTCCTGAGCTTTTTCTATGAGGTTATCAATGTCCTTTCTTGAATATTTGGCTCCACCGTCAACCTTAATGCCCTTGATACATTCTCCACTCTGAAAAACCTTAAAATCAGACTCATGCGCCTGCTCGGTAATATCAACAAACGTCATATCAAATCTGAGATCCGGCTTATCGGTGCCATACTTCTCAAGCGCATCTTTGTAAGTAACAATAGGGAAAGTTTTATTCTGAACCTTTTTCTTGGCTAATCCTTCTGTCAATTCAATCATGAGAGGTTCTAGAATCTCAAAAACATCTTCCTTGTCAACAAATGACATTTCCAAATCAAGCTGATAAAATTCACCGGGACTTCTATCCGCTCTAGCATCTTCGTCACGAAAACAGGGCGCAATTTGAAAATATTTATCAAAGGAAGCGACCATTAATAACTGCTTGTATAGCTGAGGGGCTTGGGGTAAGGCATAGAATTGACCCGGGTGAACTCTAGAGGGCACCAAGTAGTCTCTTGCCCCTTCGGGTGAAGAAGAAGTGAGTAAAGGAGTCTCGACTTCAATGAAATCTTTCTCTACCAAGTAGTTTCTGATATGAGTTAAAACTTGCTGCCTAAATTCCAAATTGTGCTGCATTTTCTGCCGTCGCAAATCTAGATATCTGTATTTTAGCCTTATCTCCTCATCAACGCCATCAGCTTTATCAAGTTCAAAAGGAGGTGTTTTTGACGCTGACAAGACCTCAATGGATGTAGCTTTGACTTCAATCTCCCCTGTTTTAAGTTTCTTGTTGATCATTTCTTGTGGCCTGGCAATCACCTGCCCTTTGACCATAACCACTGACTCTGGCTTGACTCTGTCTGCAATCTCAAACGACTTCTGGTCATCAGGGTAGAAGGTTGTCTGAGTCACACCATATCTATCTCTGATATCCAAAAAAATGAGACCTCCGTGGTCCCGTCTGACGTTAACCCAACCAGTTAACACAACTTCTTCGTTTTCATTTGTCTTTGAAAGCTGGCCACAAGTATGTGTTCTGAGCATTTATTTTGTTTTTGAATGTTTTTGCCAAAAAACCAAGATAGGGCTGGCCACAAATATTGAAGAATAAGTTCCCGCCACAACTCCAATCATTAGCGCAAAGACAAACCATTGGATAGAGGCTCCACCAAAAAGATACAAAGCCAGTAGCACTAACAAAGTTGTTGCTGAGGTGTTAATAGATCTAACAACAGTCTGATTGACACTTCTATTAACCAGATTGGAAAAACTTTCACTTCCGGCAGATTTGAGAAGATTAAACCTAACTCTATCAAAAAGGACAATAGTGTCATGAACAGAAAAACCAAGTACGGTTAGAAGAGCTGTGACAAAAAGAGAATTTATCTCAACGCCATACGTCAAACCAAGAATCACAAAGACAGCAATCAAAACGGCAATATCATGAATAAGAGCCAGGATAGCACAGACACCAAATTTCCAGGAACTTACTTCTTTGGTGACCTTGCGAAAAGCAATAGCTAGATAAAGGACAATACTCACCAGAACAGCAATAGTCGCATAAATAGCCTTGCTACGAAGTTCTTTTCCTATTGTTGGGCCAATGCTCTCAAATCTGAGCTCCTCAACGCCGCCCAAGTTTTCCTTTAGTTTTAAAAGTATCTCTTGATGCTTGGCCTCAGAAAGATTGTTCATTCTGATAATATAGCCATGCTCTCCGGCAGCCTGAATTTGACTTGTCTCCACATCAAGCGATGAGATCTGCTCTTTTATGGTCTCACTACTGGGCTTATTCTCCGGGAAATCAATTTCAAGAAGGCTTCCGCCAGTAAAGTCAATTCCAAGTTTCAAGCCAAAAACAAGAGTAAGTACAATAGAGGTTATAATGACAACAACCGAGAGACCGATAAAAAAGTTAGTTTTTTGGATTATTTTCATCTTATTCTGACTTCTTTAATGCTTTTTTCCTATCAAATAGCCACAACTTATCCTGGAAAAACTTACTGGAAAAAATTCTGAGAAAAGTTCTAGTAACAGTAATAGCGCTAAACATACTGACCAGAATTCCAATAAATAACGTGATAGCAAAACCACGAATAATGCTACTTCCAACCCAGGCCAGAATAAAGCAAGTGATCAAACTTGAGACGTTTGAGTCTCTGATAGAAGTCCAGGCGTGCTTAAATCCATCTTCGATAGAAGCCTTGAGGGTTCGACCTCTTCTGAGTTCTTCTCTGATTCTTTCAAAAATTAACACATTGGCATCAACAGCCATGCCAATTGAAAGAATAAAACCGGCAATACCAGCTAGAGTTAAGGTCACACCGGCAACCTTGAAAATAGCCAAAACAAACAAAGCGTAGACAGTAAGTGCTAGAACGGAAAGAAGTCCGGGAAAACGATAATAAACTATCATAAATATGGCCACCATTACTAGGCCGATTAGACCTGCCAAGAAGCTTCTTTGAACAGAATCTTGTCCAATAGTAGCCCCGACTGTTGTTTGGGAAAGAAGACTAACAGGGACTGGTAGAGCTCCTGCATTGAGCCTTTGGGCTAATTCTCTAGCCTCTTCTATAGAAAAACCGCCAGAAATAATGGCCTTACCATCGCTAATTTTGCTGTTAACTCTAGGAGCACTAATAATCTCGCCATCTAGATAAATAGCAATAGGCTTGCCTATGTTTCTTTCTGTTAGGTCAGAAAAAAGTTTCTGACCTTCGTCATTGAATTCTAGAGCCACAATTGGCATGCTAGTTTGTGGGTCAGTATCCAAATAGGCCGCCTTGAGCTGACTACCAGAAAGGCCCGTGGCCAGAAAGCCATAAAGATC
>JAHIRA010000110.1 GCA_018818905.1 Patescibacteria group bacterium
AAGCTTTCAAAGGAGGTTGCATGTTATGCGACGGGACTTAGATCCCAACAGCGAATTCGCAGAACCTCACTTGATAAAAGCATACCATTTGGTATGCTTTTATTATACGAACACGGCATATCTGGTTACGGCTTTTATGCAAAAGCCTTCACCCATATTTGCCTCCGCTACGCTACGGCAAACATCAGATATGCCGATACGTTGTGTGACATAGTAATGAATCTTTCTTGAGTAGTTTTTACGGTGTAAAATAGAGTCATACGAATTATGAAACACAATCTTCCAAATCAAATTGTTCTAGAAGCTTTTGAAGTTTCGGGAAAACCAATTCGTCTCAAGGGCGGAGGGGGCACGTGCTACCGAGTTGATGACATCGTTCTGAAGCCAACGAAAGATATTGTAGTTGCATCATGGATTGCGAAAATTTACGATAATCTTAAAAGTGATGAATTTCGTATCCCAAAGCCAATTCGAGCTAAGGATAATTCTTGGGTTTACAATGGATGGACAGCAAATAAGTTTGTCGAAGGAAAACATGAAGACGGCAATTATGATAAAGCTATCAAATTAAGCAAAATATTTCACAAAGCCTTACTCGGAATTTCAAAGCCCACCTTTTTTGATAATAGAAATGATATATGGGCAATAGCTGACAGAATTGCCTGGGAAGAACTACCTCCTCCTGATTTTGAGCTAACAAACAAACCCTTGCGAAAGATATTTGGTATTCTTAAAAAAAACGAATTACCAAACCAACTTATCCATGGTGATTGGGGTACTGGTAATATACTATTTAGCAAAGAACTTGGCCCTGCAATAATTGACTTCAGCCCGTACTGGAGACCTGCAGACTTTGCGATTGCTGTGATGATTGTTGATGCACTTGTCTATGAAGGCGCAGATAAATCAATCATCGATCTGTGTAGTGATATCCAAAACTTTGATCAGCTACTTCTTAGAGCCTTAGTACGACGAATTTGTGAATATATTGGTCACCAAAATCATCCAGAAAATGACCATGATCGTTCCGATGATATCATTAAGCATCTAAATATCATGGAACCTATTATCAATGCTTAAAAGCGTTCAGAACTAATTCAAGAAAAATTCATGAAATAAAGATCACTTCTGTTACAATTTCTGCCCCCTTCACTCGATTCACCCAGCTTTTTTTGCAATGATTACGCTGGTGCGCTATTATTCCATTATAGAAAGTTCTTTATCGTCTCATATACATAAGCAAATAAAATAAAAACATGAACGAGGAAAGCACGAAAAGCAAAATTAGCGATGACGACATGGATAAAATATTTGACGAGCCTAGAAGTTGGCAAGAGAGATTTGTGAACTAAATTCGTTTTTCTCTGTTGGGTGGTAGGCCAAGCAAAAGTGCGATAAAAAGTATTAAGATAAGCCAAGTAATTAATCAATAAATCCTGAAAACGAACTTCGCATACTCGGAAATGTTGTGAATTCTTAACTTATTTAATGACCTATTCAAAAATTACAAAAGAAAACTTTGAAGACTGGCTAAACCTCGGCATGCTACTATGGCCTGATCATTCAAGAGAGGAGCTGAGAAAAGACTTCAGTGATACATTAGAATCGCACAATGAAGAAGTATTTGGTTGTAAAAATGATCAGAATGAACTTATTGCTTTCATTAGTCTCTCTATTAGAAGTGACTATGTAGAAGGCTCAAGTACAAGTCCAGCTGGATACGTGGAAGGTATTTTTGTTAAACCAGACTATCGAAATCAAGGCATCGCAAACAAACTTGTGAAAATGGGAGAAGAATGGACTGTAAGCAAAGGATGTACCGAAATTGGATCTGATGCAGAAATTGAAAATGTAGAAAGCCAGAAGTTCCATAAGAAAATAGGTTTCAAAGAAGCAAATCGAATAGTTAGCTTCATCAAAAAGTTAAGCTAGGATTCGCGACTTCGGATGATGCGCGAACGTCGTATGAAATAATTGAAAAAATTAAAACAGACGAACCAAAATTATGGGCAATAGATATCCCAATAGAAGAAATAGATATTTCAGAGATAGATTACAATTTAGATATTCCTTATCTTGAGCAAGAAGGAACAGATGATTGGAATTTAACTCCAAGAATGCTAATTAAAAAATTTGATAAAGAAATTTCGCATGCAAAACAAGTTGAAAAAGCAGATATTAAATATCCAATTGAAATTTATAAGCATCAAGGAAAATGGATTATTCTTGACGGAATTCATAGATTTACAAAGATAGTTCGTCTTGGATACAAAACAATAAAAGTAAGGAGAGTTACAGAGGAAATTGCACAGAAAACCAAAAGGTCAGATAAAAAATATAAAAAATGGGGAACAAAAAAATAAAAAAGTACGTCCCAGAATGGATACGTACTTATCTCAAATAAGATTTCACAGCCTATTATCAAGCATATTTCTAAAGTGATCGTTTTTAGTGCGGATGATCCAAAATATTTTCTATCGAAAAGACTTCGGATCATCCGCAAACGTTGTGCAAAATAAATAATGTTTTTTTAATTTTTCTTTCTAAATAATGCTATTTCTTTTTTCTCACTATGAAAATATTCTTAATAGGTCCGGGTGGAGTCGGTAAATCAACTTGTGGTGAGGTTTTGGCAAATTTACTCGGCTATAATTTCATTGACTTGGATACTGAATTTTGTGAGCGCGTTGAAAATGTTGGCGCTTATATCAATAACTATGGTTATGAAAAATATTGTTATGAGAATTCCAAATTATTTTATGAAATAGTAAACCAACATTTAGAAGATTTTGTATTTTCTCTATCCTCTGGATTTTTAACTCACGAAAACTTGGAGGATTTGACGTTGGGGCATAAACAGTCCCTGAGAGAGCTAGGAATTTCAATCTTACTTCTACCCTCAAAATCCTTAGATGAATGCACCAGGATTGTAGTTCAAAGACAACTTTCAAGGGGATTTGGCTTAAAAGAAGATAGAGAAAAAACAAAATTTATTCAACGCTTTCCAATATACAAAAAACTTGGAGACATAAAAATATTTTCACATGAAAAACCTGAAATTATAGCCGAGCAAATTCAATGGCTGCTTCTTTCGTTTCTTCGTACATATCTCCTCCTGAGCTCAAAGATGTCTATTCCAGTCGATAATCCCACATCAATATATCAATAAGATATTCTTCGTACAACTAATTATAACTTCAGCAAAACAATAACGTAACTATCAGAAAAAGCATTGACAGATTCTTGCATATTTACTAATATTTACATAGGTTTACTTATATAAACTTAACATAATGAAGAAGCTTCTCTCTATTGGTGAAGCAGCAAAACTAATTGGAGTATCAATCGACACTCTTAGAAAATGGGAAGAAAAGGGAATTTTACTATCTTTTCGTCCTTCGAAAACCAGTAAACGCTACTATCGCCCATCAGATATTAATCAGTTTCTTAATGAAGATAATACTTCTTCAAATGAAAAAATAATTGATTTGGCAGAAAGTTGGGCATTTTCAGATTCCCCCACTCAACTCTCAAAAGATTATTACTGTGAAACAAGTGATATTTTTTCCGCTCGCTTACAACATTTAAGCGTGAAATTGACCAAAGATCAAAAACTTGCTGACATATCCCCTCTTATTATCGCAATTCTTGGTGAGATCGGCAACAATTCATTCAATCACAATATTGGCAATTGGCCTGATGTTCGGGGAATTTTCTTCGGCTATGATTTTGGGAAACAACAAATTGTGTTAGCGGATAGAGGTCAAGGAATCCTTAACACTCTCAGAAAAGTCCAGCCAGATTTAAATACCGACTGTGAAGCACTTGAAGTAGCTTTTACAAAATACATTTCAGCCCGCGCACCGGAAGACCGAGACAATGGGTTAAAATTCGTTAAAGATGTAATTGAAAATAATCCTATAGATTTGTATTTTCTAAGTGGAAATGCAGAATTGATTCAGAAAGGCAATACTTCAAAATTGAAAATTGAGAAAAAGGATCAAACATTCCATGGTTATCTTACAATAATAAAATATTAATATTTACAAAGTGATTATCAAAATAGAAAAATTTGGTACAAACCTAATTTCTAGGCCTTCTGGCAAAGAAGCTTTTCTCGCATTCAAATTCGAGCTTGATCAAATTGCTAAAAACGAAGAAGTGCTTATCGATTTTGAAGGCGTGACTGTTCTAACGCCTTCATGGGCAGATGAATTTGTGACTCCTATTCAAGAGAAATTCAAAAACAAGGTTAAGCTAGTTAATACCGAAAATCCTTCGGTTAAAGCAACACTAAAAACACTTGAAAAAGCAAAAGAAGCAAGGGATTAGAGTACAATAAAATCCACCCATGGAAACAAGACTATTAGAATTTACAAACAAAGAAAAAGAAAATCTTAGAGGTATAATTACCATACCAAACGAAAAAACAAGGCGATGATTTTGTTAAAGCTATGGAGGAATTTGAAAAAGAGATAGGAGATTGTAGAATTAGTGTTGTCGCCCACAGTTTGGGTGCTTGTGCTTTGGCAACCAAGATCGAAGAAATAAAAGATAAAGTTGAAAAAATAGTTTTGATAGCTCCAGCCTTAAATCAGAAAGATCTTTTGAGATATTGGTTTGTAATTTCACAAATGGAGAAATCAAGTCCGGATATTGACATAACTTGGCAAAATTACAAAGAGTATCTGGATGAAAATGATTTTGTGAAGGATTGTCAAAGAAGCGATAATGTGAAATTTTTACTCTTCCCCGGAAAGCCAAGCCAGCTCAAAAAAAGTACCTAGAGCTTTACTAATATCCTGGCTTTCAATAATGAGCGCAAAAACGTGATCGGTCAGTGAGAAGAGAACCACACTATTGCCGTAAATAAAACAATCAATCGGAAAATCAAACTTCTGAGGTAAAAATCTTATCTTGTGATTCTCGCGAATCGTCGTTTGGGCATAATTTACCCCAACCGAATCACGCGTCAGCAACTCTCGAATATGAGCTTGTTGATTTTTTTTGGTTTTTTTGCTGACTTGGTCAATAATTTTGCCGAAATTTTTTTTGACATTCTGTAAAGACCCACACATATCAATACGGTCATAAGCCAGTGCTTCGTCATAAGCCTGCTCTATCCCCTTGATCCCCTCAAGAAGTCGTACGCGAGGACGGGCCTCATGAACTCCGTAAAGACTAACTAGATCTGGTAAAACCGATTTAACGGCGTTTCTGGTTTTGGAAATTTCTTTCAGAAGCTTCTGAGGATGTTCGGCAAAATATGTGATCCTCTTGGCATCGGGTGATTTGGAGACCAGATTTTTGGCCGCTAGATCCTCAAGAATATTATACACATGAGGTCTTTTTTGACCTGATTCACTAGCTATCTCTTTTATAGTCCCCTGGCCAAGTGAAAGAAGCGCCAAGTAGACCTTGCGCTCTTTTTCGTCTAGACCAAGCCTTTTGAGAACATTGTTTAGGTTCATATTTACTTTATTTAGCCTCTTACTTAAGTTTAGCTCATACTGAGATATTTGTCAATATTTTTGACACTTTTTATTATATTTCGTTATTTTGTTTTAATAATAACCAAAGATATGCAATGATTTTTCAAAATGTATTGACAAAATTATCAAATAGGTTTATAATGCCATGTCAAAGATAGTTTCTTTGGCATGTACATTCACAAAGAAATAAGGAGAGAAAATGAAAAATTTCCTGATGGCCATAGTCGTCCTAATCACCCTCACAAACACTTCCCACGCCCAAAGCTTCACCATCGCCCGCTTTGACCTCGACCGCTCACTGTCACTGTGGCTGATTCACAGAACTGAATCAGGCTTCTTTGCCAATGTCATTGTCAACACTGACAAATGGGTAGAAGTTGATGCCGGATGGAATTTCCAACTTTCCTTTGCCCGGAAAAAAGCATCACTTAGTATCACGACTCTTGTTGGCACCAACGTCTTGCTGGAAACTGGGGTCCCCCAATCCTTAGTTGGCACTCTTCTGGTCTTCTTCGACTACTCGTTCATTTCTTCTCAGCTGTGGGCCAACTACTTTCTCAAGTTCGATCGTCAGGCCAAAGACTTCTTGTACACAAGACTCTTCTTTACAATCTGGAATGTGGGTCTACAAGTTGAGCTGACATACGATACAGAAAAGCTGGAAGTCTATCTGGGCGGAACAGTTGGCCTCAAGCCACTCAAAAATCTGTTCCTGAAAATATTTCTAGGAAAGTCTGCAACCAGTGCCAGTTGGATCATCAGATTCAGCGGCGAGTATTCGTTCTGATCTTTTTTCCTTCCCCCCACTTGCTTATAGGTGACCGCAAGTGGGGATTTTTTTATTGCGAAATATTTCGCTCGAAAAACGAGGAAAAAGATAATTGTATTTATTGTCTCATTATGAGACAATAATATCATAAAAATGAGACAATAATCATGGCCATAAATAACAGACAAAAATCAATTCTCGAATTCGTTGATACCAAACAGAAGGCCTCTGCTCAAGAAGTTATTAGTCATTTGGTGTCTTCAGGATTTGAAAAAGCATCTAAGGCGACAGTTTTGAGAGACATTGCGCTACTTCTTGAAAAAGATTTAATAAAAAAAGTAGGCAGCAAAAGAAATGTTATCTACAAAACAAAGACCGAGAATCCTTTGCTGAAGTATTTTGATGTAAAGGAATATTATAAAACCGTGGCAGATCTCAGAACAGTCAAAGAGAACTATCAGCCAGAAATATTACCTCATTTGGAGTCACTTTTTTCTGACAGAGAAATCAAGCATCTTACCTCTTTAAACAATGAGTATCAAAAGAGAAAAGCAAAACTCTCAGAAACAGCGCTACGAAAAGAGTTTGAAAGAATTACTATTGAGTTTACATGGAAATCATCAAGAATAGAGGGCAATACCTACTCCCTCGTTGACACCGAGGTACTCATTAAACAAAACAAACCAGCCCCCGGTCATAGCAAGGAAGAAACTCAAATGATTTTGAATCATAAAGAGGCAGTAGAATATATTTTTAGTAAACCCAAAGTTTTTGAAAAAATTTCTGCTCAGAAAATTAGAACTATTCATAGCCTTGCAGTTAAAGATCTTGGTATTGAAACCGGGCTAAGAAAGTCGATTGTTGGGATCACTGGCACCAAATACAAACCTATCGACAATCAGCACCAAATCAGTGATGCCATATCACAAACGTGCCGAGTCATAAACAGAACCAAAGAACCTATTAGCAAAGCGCTTATTGGTGTTTTGATGATTTCTTATATCCAGCCATTCATGGACGGCAATAAGAGAACCGCCAGAATCACCTCCAACGCACTCCTTAATGCTTACAATTGGGCTCCAATATCATATCGAAGTGTTGACGAAGCTGAGTACAAAAAAGCCATGCTACTTTTTTATGAACAAAACTCCGCTAATTACTTCAAAGAACTGTTCGTTCAGCAATTTGAGTTCTCGGTTAATAATTATTTTGGAGCATAGCAACAAGCTTCACCCCCTCCTCCTCAAACAAAAAACACCTGACTTCCACAACAGAAGAGGTGTTTTTCTATTTGAAACAAACTATACTTTACCCAGCAATCAAAGCCTTAACGCTCTCTTTCTTCTGAAAAAATTCATATACGTTTAGAATATCATCGGTGCTTATACTATCACAATCCTTAAACTTGACTACATCGTCATAGGTAAGGTCGGTGATCAGACCGACTGAACTTATCCCCATTTGATTGGCGATCAAAGTAGCTATAACTGAACTACCGCATTTTTTGCAGTTGGTGTAGACCAAGAAAGCGCCTTCCTTTTCTGAGACTATTCTAGCTTCTTCGGGAGCATATTCTGTAGCACAAAGCGGACAAGAAGAGACCCATTTGAGGTCTTTGTTGCCATCTTTTCCTTCTGGTTGCTGCCTTTCAAAGTTTTGCATGATTTTATTTTATCTACCAAAACCGACTCCTTCTACAGCTATTATAGCAGGAAATGGCAATGCGAGCAAGAGGAAAATAAAAAGGTCAGGAAAGAAATCTAATTCTTTCCTGACCGAGAAAAACTTGGACATTTCATTCCTTTCTGTCAATAGGTGTGCCACAGTGACAGCATACAGATCCCCCGTTATGCTCTATGGTAGGACCACAGCTATCTTTGCATGGTTTACGCTCTTCAGGCTCAAATTGCGACACCTGCTGCCAACACTCTCCCGTTTGCTCAATGCTTGCTTCGCTGACTTTTCCTTCTTTAGGCACGTTACTATCACGCCAACCCGTTTGATTAGAATCTCTTTCTGGCTTCATCTTTTTTCTCCTCATAAGAAAAGAACGTTTGTCATAAAAACATCAGTTGCAAAAATACCACTAGCTCACACTTCTGTCAATGGTTTTCAATAGCGATCACTACCGCTTCTAGAATCTCCTTAAACTGAAATTTTGATTTTAAGTCAGATAACTCACCGGCGCTAAGATGTCTAAGGCCATTGCCAAGCTCAATAAGCTACTCATCTTCCATAGTGTCCACGTTTAGGTGTAAAAGCGCTTCCTGCCAGACTTTACAATAGTTCTCCAATCCAATACCCAGTCTTGCCATTCTAAGAATAGCCTTATTGTAATAATTAGAACCCTCAAATTCGTGACACTCCCTGCTGCTGGCAAGCACCACACTCGCCATACTAAACATGTTTCTCTCAACTAAGCTTTGACGTGAATTATTCTTTTCGTAGAACTGCCTAACTTTGGCCATAGCCAAAACAATGGTAACAGCATCACCGGACTGTTTGGCGATGGCTTCAACTTGATCAAGATCCAAATAAGCTTTGATGAGAATAGATTTCCAAACAAATGGCTTGCCTATTCTTTTCCCTACTTCCAACAACTGCTTGAAGCCAAGCTTGGACCATGCAAGCTTATCTTCCAAAAGTATCCATTCCTTCAAACCAATGACAGCAAAAAATTTCTTGAGCAAATCAGGATCAAGTTCCTCAAAGTCAAGGTTGTTGAAGATGTATCCCCAAACATAGGGATGCTTGGCTTTGATCCCGAAGTCAATTCTATCCTCAACCGATAGTTTATCAAGACCAAAAATTTTGACCACCTCTCTGATAATCTGTGGCAGTGAAAACATCGAAGCGATGTCCTTATATTCGGCCTCGATCTCACTAATTATTTTCCGTATGCCTGTTTCCTGACTAGTCATCTTCTTCCTCCTTGAAAAAGTGCAATCAGAGAAATTCTGATTGCCGTATTGATACCATAGTTTGGCCTTCTAATCAAGGAACTTGAGAGAACCTGATTTTTTTGTCGTAAAAAAATGAGCTCCGGTTGGAGCTCAAGGTGCAAGAGGCTGGAATCAAAGATCAGAATGATCCATTTGGTTTTTGGCGGCAAAAATGTTGGGGATGCTTTCTTTTTGCTCATCTGTTAATTTGACCATGTCTAGTTCTGAGCAAAACTTCTTCCAGAAACAATCTTGGTCTGCCTGGACACAGAGATTGATAGCGTCATCAATTGGTAACTTTTTCCAGGCCAAATTATCAGCAAGAGCTATGAAGACACTTTCATCGTTGTAGTGTTTTGCCAATCTGACCAAATATTCGTACGTCTTTGGACCAACAAGCAGAAAGGTTTCAAGTATGTCAATGAAATTTTCAGCGGCTAGCAGTGACTCAACAGCTTCGGCACTCACCCTTCCTGACGCAACTGCTACCAGTCTCAAGAAGTATTCTTTACCAGGATCTCTAACGATCTCCTCTAATTCATCATCACTAGACTCTTCTAGGACCTCGATAACTTTTAGAAAAACCTCTCGTCGAAAAACCCGATCAGTTTTGCAACTTATGCGACTTCTAACGGTTATTCTCGAGGCGCTCAAAATATAAAGCAGTTGATCGAGATCAAGATAATTCAGATCTATGTAGGAAAGAGCCCCATTCCAGACAAAAAGAAGCGCATCAGCATCATCGATATGGACTGCTTTGACTCCAGGAGCATAGTACGCTTTTCGAAGAAACTCTTCATGAGTAATTGGAAAATGGAATCTTGAGCTCAAGATCTCTTGCCATTTTAGCAATACGCGAGCATGCCTTTCGATCCCGCACACAATATAACCACCTTGCTGTGCGCATGCTTTGATGAGTTCTGTA
>JAHIRA010000111.1 GCA_018818905.1 Patescibacteria group bacterium
AAGCCAAAGTCTCCATTCTTGAGAAAGAGTTGAAATGGGATACCGAAAAAGGTGAAGTGGTAGTCAAATAGTTATATTTTTTTCATATACCGTAGGGACGGTAGCAAAACCTCCCTACGGTTTTTGTTTACAGAAAATTTTCTTTCAAGCCAGGAATGGGAATCGAACCCATGACCTACGCGTTACGAGTGCGTCGCTCTACCGACTGAGCTATCCTGGCATTCTAATTACCGCAAAAATTGTGAGCGCTAGCGAAAATTTTTGCGGAGAGGAGAAATAACATGGAGGGTGGAGTCAATTCCGAAGCGGATGCGGAGGGATTGACGTAACCCGGAATGTTGTTTCGACGAGCGGACGACCGGATTCGAACCGGCGACCTCTTGCTTGGGAAGCAAGCGTTCTACCACTGAACTACGTCCGCATAAAACTTCCTCCTCATTCTACCTCAGGACTTGCGATCAGGTCAATTTTTGCTTCAAGATAATTTATTTCATTTCAAAACAGTCTTAATTTTGCTATAATAATAAGACAGGAGATAAAAACTAACCCTAAAAACATGATTGATTTAGATCAGGTCAAGGCCCTCTCAAAGATTGAATCGGACAAAGAAGATATCGTCACACTTTATCTAAATACCAACAACAAAGAATTCACTTCCAAAGAAAAGATTGCTATTCGTCTCAAAGATCAAACTGCCAAACTCAGAGAGTTGGGCTTTGAAGATGACGCCAAATTAATCGAGGAGCGTTTTGACCTTATTAAGCTAGATGGTACCAAATTAGTGGTCATTATTTCTTCCAAAGCCAATGATCTCTTTGAAGTTTTGACCTTCAATGTTCCCATGAAAACTCAGGTCCATGTCAAAAATAAAGTTTATATCCCACCTCTTCTTAGAATCCTAGACGAGTACGAAAGATACGCTTTGGTTTTGGTCGACAAAAAGCAAATGCGACTTTTTACCATCTATATGGGCGAGATAGAAGAGAATGAAGAATCTTCGCAAGAATTCCCCGGACATCATGCTCAGGGTGGTTGGTCTCAAGCTCGTTTCCAACGCCATGTCGAAGAGCACGCCAAGAAAATGATGAAGCAGGCCTCAGAAGAAGTTTTTAAGGTTTCCAAGAAGAAGCCCTTTGATAGACTGATTGTGGGAGGTAGTAAAGAAATAATTTCTGAGTTTGAAAATATGCTTCACTCGGAGCTGAAGCCAAAAGTTGCCGGAAGCTTTGTTGGAGAAATGTTTCTAAGCAATGACGAAGTTCTCAAAAGATCACTGGAAATTGAAGAGAAGATAGAAAGAGAGAAAGAAGCAGAGTTGATAGAAAAATTAGAGAACAATCTTGGCTATGATAACAGAGCAGTCAGAGGTCTTGATAAAGTTGTCAGAAATTTTGAAGAAGGGAAAGTCATGCAGCTCCTAATAGATAGTGAATATTCTGCACCCGGTAAAAGATGTCAGAAATGTGGTCATCTAAGTATTGACGAGATGAAATGTGAGTTTTGCGGTGGCGATGTTGATTTCATTAACGATATTGTGGCTGAGCTTGTAGCTGAAGCTATTAACAAGGGTGTTGTGGTTGAATATGTCAGAAATAGCAAGAGTATGAAGAAAAACAAGAACATCGGAGCCTTTTTGCGTTTTTAAACTATCGAGCCATGTTCAAGAATCGTCTTGAGGCCGCACAGAAGCTTTCTCAAGCGGTTAAAACAAAACTAGTGGACAGGAAGAAGCTTGATATTGTTGTCGCTCTGCCACGAGGTGGGGTTCCAATGGGCCAGGTTTTAGCCCAAGAGATTGGAGTCCCGCTAGATATTGTAGTTCCAAGAAAGATAGGAGCTCCTGGTCACGAAGAGTATGCGATTGGGGCCTTAACAGAAGATGGATCCCAAATTTTCAATGAAACAGAGAAGAAGAACTACTCACAAGAAGCTATCGAAAAAAAAATCAAGGAAGAAAAGAAAGAGGCGCAAAGAAGATTAAAACTTTATCGTGGTCAAAGAGAAAGCCTAGATTTATCAGGAAAAAATGTTTTACTAGTTGATGATGGTATTGCGACAGGTCTAACCATGGAAGCAGCGATTAAATCCTGCAAAAACAAAGGGGCTCAAGAAATCATTGTCGCTATTCCAGTTTCTGCCCGAGATTCCCTAGAAAAAGTTCGCAAGATGGTCGACGAGGTAGTCTGTCTAGAAACTCCAGCTTTGTTTATGGCTGTGGGTCAGTGGTACAGTGAGTTTCCTCAAACTCTGGACAAAGAAGTGATTGAGATCTTGCGTCGAGGTAGAGAGTGATCTAATAGGCTTTGTTTCACGCAAAAAGTCTTGCTTTGACCAAAAAAATCACGCGTGGTAAAATCACGGTGATGTAAAATGCTTTCAAATACAAAAATAATTGCACAACATGAGAAAAGTATATTTCGCATTAACCATAGTTGTTATTTTCGCGTTGACTCAGGGTTGTTCTCCTACCAACCAGATAAAAAGGCAAGTCGACAAACTAAGCGGTAGCCCAGAAGTTTCTAGTGTTGAACCAGCCGATGGAGCCAAGGAAGTGGCTCTCGATGCCCAGGTTAAAATTACCTTTTCTCAAGAAATGAATCCAGATACGCTAAATGCTAAAGGAGCTGTCATTGCCTACAAAAATGAAGAGATGGTAGTTTTTATTAACCCTTTTCTCAACAGCGGATACAACTACGACACTGCAACAAAAACCCTAGTAATTACTCCTTCACAGAAATTCTTGCCGGACCAGGAAATAGTGATTACTCTGACAGAAGCTGTCAAAAGCGCTGGTGGCAAAAGCCTCCCAACTGGTGGCGACACTGCGGGTACTGAGAGATATAAGTTTTCTTTCAAAACCACCAAGGCTGAAGGCCAAGTTACTGCAGTGGTTGATACTGAATCCGTCACTGCTTCTGCCGAGGAAGAATCGGCTTTTACAGAAGCTATGGCCAAAAATGAAGCCGTCGATTTCATGCTCACTGGAAGCGAAACCTACAGATTTGATGGCCAAGCTGAGACTTTAGAAGTCACCAAGGTTAACAAAGTCGGTTGCGCTGGCTGTTTTGATGTCAGTCTTAATTTTACTTCAACCTATGATGGTTATGGCGACAGAACAGACCAGAGCCTCAGTTCAGGCGATGTCTATCACGAGGTAATTATAAGATTCGAAAACGGTGAGGTTGTTGAGACAGCTATAGACAAACAATGGGATATTCTCAAACAAGAAATAATTCAAAACTAAAGGGGCACAATAAAACCCGCTCTTTTGGAGTGGGTGTAACTCTTGGAGCCGCTATTCTAGCGGCTTCTTCTTTTCTTAGCTATGCGTTTGGGCTTTTAAGGGACCGTCTTCTGGCCGGACAGTTTGGGGCTTCGATGGAGCTTGATGTTTATCAAGCTTCTTTTTTGATTCCTGATTTGATTCTAAATATCTTTCTGGCTGGTGCTTTAGCCTCGGCTATTGTGCCTGTGTTAAGTGGATATTTTGCCAAAGGCAAGAACGAAGAGGCTTTTAGGATCATTAGCTTTATGATCAATGTCGTTCTGGCGGTCATCTTTGTAATTGCGGCTTTATGTTTTGCTTTTATGCCCTTTTTGGTGCAGATCACTGCTCCGGGCTTTGTTGGGGAGAAGAGAGAGTTATTAATAGAAGTTACGAGGGTCATTCTGTTGTCTCCTCTAATTTTTGGGCTAAGCAACTTACTTGGTGGGGCTTTGGTGTCACTTAAAAAGTTTTTGGCCTACTCATTATCTCCAGTTCTCTACAACCTAGGCATAGTTATTGGAATTATTTTCCTAGCCGATCAATACGGAGTTGTCGGAGTTGCTCTAAGCACTATCATTGGAGCCTTCTTGCATTTATCAATTCGTCTAATTTCCATTCTGAGAGTTGGTTTTAGATATCACTTTATTTTTAAACCAATTCCCAAAGGAGCCTATAAGGTTTTTGCCTTGATGCTGCCACGGATCTTTGGTTTGCTTGCCTGGCAGGGGAATCTGTGGGCTTTCACTTTTTTTGGCTCAACTCTAGCAGAAGGTAGTGTTGGGGTTTTTAATCTAGCCAGAAA
>JAHIRA010000112.1 GCA_018818905.1 Patescibacteria group bacterium
TGAAGCTTCTTGGTAATTCTGTAACAGAACTAAATGAGGACACGGCCAAAAACTGGCAAGAAAGCAAACCCAAAAACACTCCCCAGAAAGTCCCAGTTAAAAACTTCGTCGAAATTGCCGTCCCCAGAAAAGCTAGCAAAGACTTCTTTCTTAGCCTCAAAGAAAAGCTAGCCCAAAGCCCCGGCGACAAAAAAGTTTTTCTCAAAGTTACTACTGCTGAAGGCGACATCAAAAGGCTAGAAACAAGTTTACAAATAGATCCTCAACCTGAGTTAATCATTGAATTAGAAAGGTTAGTGGGGGAAAATAATATAAAATAAAACTATGACCAATCCAGAAAGAAGAAGTGTCCCCGAGCACCAACTCAGGCTTGTCTCACAAGAAAAACACATTTCTCCATATCAGAAAGAGCATATCAAAACTCAACAAGAACAACTTCAAGAAATATTTGTTCTTGAAGAAGCTATCCCTGCTGAGTATCAAGATCAATACAAAGAAATGTTTGACGCAGGTCTCTATACTCACGAAATCAAGGCCAAACTAGAAAAGAAAGCGGTACCTGACGAGGTTCAAATCCAAATCGCCCAAGCATTGGCTTCAAGAAATTTGTCTGAAAGCAAAATTGAAGAATACTCTTTGTATATTGACGGTTTAACCAAGCTCAATCGGGAAAAGGCTCTTAATAAAGATCTTCAAAAAAGAATAGAATCCGGAGAAAAATTTGTTGGCCTCCACCTTGATGTTGACAAGTTCAAAGCTTTCAACGAAAACTATGGACACATTGCTGGCGACTATGTTCTCAAAGAAACAGCAACCCTATTCAAAAACTTTCAGGGTACAGGCTTCACAGCCAGAAGACACGACAGAGGCGAAGAATACGTCATGATTCTTAACGAAACAGACCTTCAAGATGAAATCAATGACCTCAGAATCGAAAACCCTTCCATAAAAGAGACTACTCAAGAAATACTGGAAAGAGCTGGGGCCAGACGAGCTGAAAAAATAAGACAAGAGTTAGAGAAGAAAGAATTTACTTTCGAAAGAAAAGATATTGAAAAAGGCAAAGAAGCCAGCGAAACCAAGAATGTCACTGCTAGTTTTGGAGTTGCTTCATACAAGGAAGGACAGACTGCCAAAAAATTCTTACACGAAATAGAACAAGCTGCTACCTATTCCAAAGACGTTGGCGGTCGCAACGCTGTCTCTATTTATAACCAAGATGTCAAAAAATGGGGTCAAGAAACAATAGACAGTATCAGAAAAGAACAAGCCAAGCAAGAAGCCACTGAGGGAAAGAGGGTTAAGATAAAAAAAATCGAAGCCAAGTCTTTTGAAGAGGCTCGGGAAAGAATTTTTGAAGAAATGAATGCAGATTCTCTTGAAGAAGCAAAAAATATAGAAATGGATGAGGAAGGAGACTATATTTTTGGCGAAGAAGATGCCCTTCTAGATGAAAATCAGGCTGAAGTTCTCCGAATTTTGCGTAACAGAATAAACGATGGCTCTTTTCCAAGAGTAAAAGAATTCAAAAAACTACTAAAAGAAAAAGGAGTTAAAGACTCAAGAGCAATGAAAACGCTTTGGTTTGGCTATTCATCTTTGGCCGAAATTGATACAGAATTCTTTAGAGATCAGGCTAGAAGAGATTCTTTAACTGGACTTCATAACAGAAGTGAGATTGATCGCCTTTTAAAACGTGAACTGGCTCGTTCTTTAGAGACAACAGAACCAGTCACTGTAGCTATTATTGACATGGATCACTTCAAGAAAAATGTTAACGATGCCTATGGCCATGATGTTGGCGATCTTATTCTGCAACAATTAGCTGTTATTTTACACGAACAGCTTCGCGCAGAAGAAAAAGCTCCTTTAGAAAGTGACAAAGACCTGCGCCGCAACAATGTTGGCAATCATGACATTGTCTCCAAGGGGAGAACAGCTGACGAAGACAGATGGACCAAAATCAACGGCACCTCCGGTCGCTTTGGTGGAGAGGAATTTGTTATTGTCATGCCCGGAACAACTGCAGAAGACGCCCTAGAGTTCTTAAATACCAGAATTAGAGAAGAGGTTCAAAAAACTTCCTTTATGGGTGACCCAAAAGGTCAACCCATTGAAGTAACCCTTTCTATCGGTGTAGCAGATAATCTTAGCTTAGAAGAGGGTGGTGGCCTCAGAAACATTGATTCTTCTGACCTCCTAAAAGAGGCTGATTTCGCACTGATTTACTCCAAATTAGAAGATCCCGAGATTCAGAAGCCCAGCCGTAACCAAATTAACAAGTTTACACCACAAATCAGAAAAAGAGTCAAGGAATTGACCAAAGATCTAGAAGCTGCTGATCTCCCTCGCTAAAAATCATTTGACATTTTTTTTATTTTCAATTAATCTTTAACTAGAAGGAAACATGTCTTCAAACATTACACGTAAACAGGAGGAACAGAAAATGTACAGGATAACAACAGCTCCCATGAAAATCGGAGGGGAAAAGATTGATGTGGGAGCACTCCTAGTCATAGAACCGTTCCTTGGTGAACGGGGGAAAAA
>JAHIRA010000113.1 GCA_018818905.1 Patescibacteria group bacterium
ATGATGTTCGAGCGGCGCGGGAGATACTAATCAAACAAAAAAGCGACTGAGTGTCGCATAATATTTGGGATAGCTTACTGGTCTAAATGTAAAAAGCATAACCAGCTAGAGCCGTCAGAACTCCAATGATTGATCCGACAATGATTTCCGGAATGGTGTGTCCAATACGATGACCAATAAGGTGATTATTGACTGCCTTTTCTTTTTCAATGACCAGACCCTGTTTTTCTTTATCTTTCTTGGGCAGAGAGTCAATTATTTTAACCAAAAGCTTACCTTGTTCTTCCAGAATCATTCTTAGGCCAAAAGCGTCCCTAATAATAATGGCGGCAATAATAAAAGCAATAGCAAACGAGGTCGAAGTGAAACCTTCAACCAGTCCCACGGCGGTTAGAAGAGACAACAAAAAAGCCGCGTGCGAAGAAGGCATGCCACCATAGGCATCAAGTGAATGCCAAGACAATGATCTCTTTTGAGAAAATTTAATGACAAATTTGATAAATTGTGATAAAACACCCGCAAAGAGTGATATGCCAAGAATATAAAACATAGGCTCAGTTAAGTCTTATAGCTTATTATAAAGCAAAATTAATTTACTGCAAATGCAATTATTTCTAGATACTTCAACGCAAACAACGGTAGTGGCCTTGGTTAGAAAAGGGGAGGTCATTTTTTATCAAAAAAGCCACACTCAGATGAAGCATTCTGAGTTGTTGTTGTCAAAAATTGAACTGGCTCTCAAAAAAGCTAGAGTCAAAAAAGAAGCGCTAGAAGAAATAGTAGTTATTAAAGGTCCAGGGTCATATACTGGTTTGCGAGTTGGTTTGGCTGTGGCCAACGCCCTCGCTTTTGGTCTAGGAATCAAACTTTGCGGCTTGACCAAATTTGATGTGGCAGAAATTTATCTAGAAAACAACAAGGAGCCTAATACAATTATTGCCCTCCCAGCTTTCAGAGATCACTTTATGAAGTCAGAAAAAGGTCAGTTATCAATTGTTCCAGTTAAGGATATTCTTCGAGGTAATTCTTCTAACCTTCTTCTAATGGATCTGTCTCAAGATGAGGCACAGAAGCTTGGATTTAAAAAAGAGCAACTTTTTGACTATCAAAAAAAACTATCTTTGTCTTTGTGGAGTAAAGCTTCTGCTGGGAAGTTTACGAAGAGAGAACTTGTCCCTTTTTATTTTCAAGCGCCCAAAACAACCTAGCTGAGATTGTGTTATAATAAATAAAAAGTAAAACAACTATATGGATCCATCAAACAAAATGAGCAAACTCCGTATCAAAGATCTTCAGAAATCTAGTCGTCGTGGCGGAACAGAAGGAAAGAAGGCTCGATTGGTGATGAGTACTCTAAAGAGTCGTGAAGGAGTTCTTGAAGCCATTAAAAGCAAAAAGAAAGGAATCTCTCTTTCTGGAGCCGCCAAGAAGAAAGGGACGCTAAACAGGGCTTTGGGAGAAGGAGACTTCAAATCCAAGGCAGAACAAAAAGCCTATGCCAAGAAATTGGGCGGTAGGATTTCCGGATATGAAAAATCCATGCAAGATGATTCTGGTAGCTCGGACGATGGTTATCAGGTGGGTGATAAAACTAGACGGAAAAGAGCGGCTAAGGGAAGAGCAGAGCTTAGAGGACAGTTCTCTTCCGGCCTTGGAAATCAGGATTCGGGACCGACAAGGGATGGAATTCAAGGTGGCATGCGCTCAGGAGTGTCTTCACCCAGAGAAAGTTCTCAAAATAGACCTTCTCGACCATAGAATATCTAAGTCAGAAGATTCCAAGACATCTTGTGGATTCATTAACTCACAAAGACGGTCTCTATCATGCTTGCCATATGATTAGTTTCTTCCTCGGTGATGATTAAAGAAGGAGGAGTCAACCGAAGGGTATGGGCCAAGCAGTCTGGTTTTGATTTTAGTTGATAGAGGTTCTTCTAAGTTTCGAATTTTCTCTTTTTTATGATAAAATGAAAAAAAGAGCAATAAATACAAATATATGGTTGTAGAAGGTGGTGCGTCTCAGTCTGAGATGATAAATTTCAACCCAAAGGAGAGCGCTGAAAAAAAAGAAGATCAAGAATATGCAAGATTTGAAGAGCTTGAAAGTTATGAAAATGTACACAAGAATGTTGTCAATAGTGTTCTCCCCATTGGTGAATCTACGCTTGTCAGTATAGGAGCAGACGGAAAAATGGTGTTGATAGATCGAAAAACAGGCGAGAAAAAATCAGAGATTCGTCCTCATGAAAAAGTAAAAGTACCCCCAGAGGAAGGCGATGGTTCAGCCTCAGCCATTATATCGCTTAACCACTTTCGGCCTGGAGTGTTTGCCACGACCGGTAAGAACGATGGCACTATCCGTTTTTGGAAAATCGGAGACAACGATGAAATGGAAATGATAGGGATAACCAAGGGGCATAAGGGTGGAACCGAAAATATTCTAACAGTGACAGAAAATAATAAAGATGGCGATGAAGTAGAAGAACTATATTTTCAACCAAAAGGAGGTTATCAATCTAAAGGAGGTTATCACTTTGTTGAAAAACAAGTCCTTAACAAAACAGATGATTTTGAGAGTAAAGTTAGAAACTCTCCTGATCCCGAAGCGATTTCTTTAGAAGTTGATGGAAATACTCCTGCCATCAAACAAAAAGGTGAAAATAGTCTTGTCTTTTCATACACAAATAAAGAAAACTCATGGACTCAGGGCTTTAAGAAGCTTAATTTAGATACTGGCAAGGTTGAGCCCTCGTCAATTGAGTTCAAAAGCAGAAAGCCTATTTCGGTCATGACAACGGTTGAAGGAAGGCCAGTGGATGAAAGAGAAAACGATCAAGATTATCCTTTGATTGTTGGTGGCACAAAATCTGGGGCCATGTTCATTACCCCGGATAAAGGCAAGCAAGATGTTGAAACGGTTCTGGTTCCTGAAGCGCTTCCCTGGGAAGTTACGGCTCTTGCAGCAACAAATGATAGAAAGATAATTTCAGGTGGGAATAGGGGGGAAATCAAAATTTGGTCCATTGACAAAGGGTTAAAGCCGGTACTACTCAAAGAACTTAAAGGTCATAATGGACAAAAAATCAACAGTATTGTTGTTACCAAAGAAGGGTTTGTGACCGTTGGTAATGATGGTTCAGTTCGAGTTTGGGGCGTTCCAGACGAAAGAAAGCAAGAAACTATAGCTTAGCAGAAAACTTCAATAAATTATGAAAAATTGTGCTTCCAAGTCGATTTCTGATACTCGCCACTTCCTAAGGCAGAAAAAGGTTCCAAAAACCCAATTATCCACTGTTAGGAACAAATAGAAACCGGACTATTTCAAACTAAAACTGGACTATTGGCAGATTTTCTAGTTTCTCAGTTTGCTCCCCTAGGAAGCGAGCCTTGTGCCAGAATCTAATCTTGACTGTTTTCTTTTCCGTATCCGGA
>JAHIRA010000114.1 GCA_018818905.1 Patescibacteria group bacterium
GCAAAGCTTGCTTGGCGGTAAAAACTCGGCTATCAAAAATTGTGTTGTAGCTACTAGGCTTTATGGGACGATGTTCTTTAACAATGCCCTCAAATTGCGTTTTAGAATCATCAACAATGCCTTGGATAATTTCTTTCTCTTCGTCACTCATCTCTCTGGTTGAAGAAAAAATATCTTTTAGCTCCCCACTTTTGAAAACATTTTCCTCTACTCCAACCTTATTAAGTAGGCCTTCAATATTGAAGTTAGTCATAATCACCCCAATACTACCAACAATACTGGAAGGTTCAGCAACAATGTAATCAGCCGGTGCAGAAACATAGTAGGCTCCGGAAGCTGCTGTCTCTCCAAAAGAAGCAACAATTGGCTTGTTTGTATTTTCTTTGAAGCTGATAATGCTGTGATACAAAGAATCAGCGGCCGAGGTTGTGCCCCCGGGGCTATTAACATCAAAAACAACAGCTTTTACGCTATCATCTTCCTCGGCCTGCTTTAGCTGGGCGATAACACTCTCAATGGAGTTTCCACCTGATCCCAGCAGGCCCTCTTGCGTAGCTTCGTGAGCCATGAATCCCTCGATGGAGATTACCGCAATTTTGCTATCGTTTTTCTGCCCACCACTCTCATAAATTTCTTCAAATCTTGAGCCAAAGGTAGTAGCAGAAGATCCAGAGTTAAAAGAAATAAAGAGAAGTCCCAATATTCCATTAAGGGTGAGGCTGGTAATTAGAATAAAAACAGCCAAACAGCCAGCTCCCCAAGCAAAGCAAGAGCCTTTCTTTTTTCTCTCAGTCACTTTTTTATTTTCCATTCTTATTTTTTTTCTTTTGGTAATTTTCTATAGCATTTGCAAGTGCATCAGCGGCTAGATTTGAGCAATGCATCTTGGCGGAAGGCAGACCCTTGAGAGCCACAGCAACATCTTTGTTTGAGATTTTCTTGGCCTCAACCAGAGTCTTGCCTTTGGCCAAGTCTGTAATCATAGAGGAAGTTGCAATCGCCGCTGCGCAACCCAGAGTTTCAAATTTGATATCTTTTATTTTATCATTTTTCACCTTTATGTAAAGCTTCATTATGTCGCCACAACGAAGATTACCAACATCCCCTACTCCATCAGGATTTTTCATTTTGCCCATGTTTTTAGGATTAGTGAAATGAGCCAGAACCTCTTTTGTATACATACATTTAGAGCTTATTTTTATTATACTACTTTATTGGCGACATCTTTCTTAAGTCTTCAATAATTTTAGGCAAATGCTTCATCAGGTAGTTAATTTCTTTCTTGGTATTATGCTTCCCTAGAGAAAACCTAACACTACTATGCGCTTCCTTAAAAGTAAGTCTCTGAGCCAGTAAAACATGGGAAGGTTCAAGAGAGGTGGATGAACACGCTGAACCGGTTGAAACAGCAATCCCCGCAAAATCAAGTTTCAAAAGAATACTCTCCCCTTCTGCACCAGGAAAACTAATATTGGCAATATTAGGAAGTCCCTTGTTATCACTCTCTGGAGAATTTACTTTTATATTGGGTATCTGATCTTTGATTTTCTGAATTAAGTATTTCTTAAGCTCAAAAACCTTTGCCGAAGACTTCTCGCGATTCTTGTTGGCAATCTTAAGGGCCTCAGCAAGACCAATAATACCAGGTACATTGCTAGTCCCTGCCCGAACATTTCTCTCCTGATGTCCGCCGGTTGCTTGTGCCTTTAAAGCAACTCCTTCTTGCTTGTAGAGGACTCCAATACCCTTTGGTCCATAGAATTTGTGGCCAGAAAGAGACAAGAGATGGCAGCGAAGTCTTTTGACAGAACAATCCAAAAAATTAATCCCTTGAACTGCATCAACGTGAAAATATATCTCCGGTAGACCCTCTTTAAGACGTTTTTTATTCTCTTTCCTAATTAATTTACCGATTTCTTTGATAGGCTGAATTGCCCCAACTTCGTTATTGGCATACATAATTGACACTAGGACTGTTTTCTTGGTAATTGCCTTCTGAACACTTTCTTTACTCACTCTACCCTCTTTGTCGACAGGTAAATAACTTGCCATGAAACCATCCTTTTCAAGACTTCTAGCAGTTTCCAAAATCGAAGGGTGTTCTATTTTGCTTGTGATAAAATGATTTCCTTCTTCAATCCTTTTTTCCATAGTCCCCCGCAAGACCATATTGTTGGCCTCTGTCGCGCCAGAAGTGAAGAAAATCTCTGAATTTGTTGCGTCAAGAAATTCAGCGACGGCTTCCCGAGCCTCATCAACAGCTTTTAGGGCTTCTTGGCCATAAGTATGGATTGAGGCAGGGTTTCCAAACTTTTCTGTGAAGTAAGGTTGCATTTTCCTGAGAGCTTTTGGATCCAATGGAGTTGTTGCCGAATGATCCAAATAGATACGAGAGTTTGCTGTCATATATATTGCTTATTTCTTATCTTCAAAGGTTTTCTCTTCCTTGCAGCAACCACCGCAACTAGATTTTTCACAGGAAGAAAATGCAGACCCGACCATTTTAAAATAGTCTTCGATATTAACCATGACTCCAACCGGCTTTGAATACCTGGTAATTACAAACTTACGCCCCTTCTCCATCTCATCAACAATTTTCTTGGTCTTAACTTGTAAGTCACGCTGCGTAACATAGTCTTCTTTGATAGATTTTTTCATAAAAAATGTTATATATAATGTTACATACAATATAGCAAGAAGCATAGTTTTGTCAAATAGTCTTCCCTTCGAACCTTCTATAGGAGTGAAAAATGAGAAAATTTGAGATCTCGGTCTAGGCCATAGTCCTTTTTCAGGGATGCCACAAGAGGTGAAGAAAAGAATTTTTCCTTTCAACTGTCCATATGGGGCTAAATTTCTCAATGAATTGTTTTATAAAGTGGGGATCAATTTCTATTTCAAGTAGCTTGAAGAGAACCACAAATGTGCCTTGTATTTTCATACAAGGCATTTTAAATTCGGCCCTTGACATTCCTTTAGCAAAAAACTATAATAGCTGTATACAAAAAATTTCTAATTTACATTTATGGCCCATCGTAAAGCAGGTGGCTCAACAGAGCTAGGTCGCGATAGTAATCCAAAATACCTCGGTATCAAGATTTATGGCGGCCAAAAAGCCAAAGCTGGTTCAATTATTCTCAAACAAAGAGGCACCAAATTTCGTCCCGGAATCAATGTCTTCAAAGGCTCGGATGATTCACTTCATGCCAAAATTGATGGCGTGGTAGAGTTCAAAGAAAAAAGAATCATGAAATACGACGGCAAGATTTGTCGAGCAAAGTTTGTTAATATTGTCTAGATAGAATCAAATACTCAGAATTCAAAAAAACCTTCACAGAAGGTTTTTTTGAATTCTGACAAACTTATTTTTTACAGGCGCTCACAAAACCCATAAACAATGGATGCGGATGTAGCGGTCTGGATTTAAACTCTGGATGGAATTGAGTTGCCACAAACCATTTATGGTCTGGAATTTCAATAATCTCAACCAGGTTGAGTTCAGGATTTCTTCCAGCAAGAAGCATGCCATTTTCCTCCAGAGTGTCTGTGTAATCATTGTTTACCTCGTATCTATGTCGATGTCTCTCAGAAATAATATTCTTTTTGTACTGCTTGTATGACTTCGAGTCTTTTTTGACTTGGCAGTCATAGGCACCCAGTCTATTGGTCCCGCCATATTCACTTCTGGCCAGAAGCTTCTTTTGGGATTCCATAACTTCAATGACTGGATATTTTGTTTTTTCATTCATTTCTGTAGAATTAGCCCCTTTGAGACCACAAACGTTTCGAGAAAATTCAATGACGGCCATTTGAAGCCCAAGACATAACCCTAGATATGGAATGTCATTTTCTCTCACGTACTGAACAGTCAGGATCTTACCCTCTATTCCTCTTTTGCCATAACCACCAGGAACAATGACCCCGTCCATTTTGTCTAGGATCTTGAGTTCTTTCTTATCTTTCTCAAATTTTTCACTATTTATCCAATGAATATTCGGTTTTAGATCATGCGCCCAAGCAGAGTGTTTGATAGCCTCAATGACAGAAACATAAGAATCCTCTAGGGCAAAATCACCAGTCTTAAAATATTTTCCGACCACTGCAATATTGACTTCTTTGGTTGCTCCTTTAATCTTTTTGACCAGGTTTTTCCATTCTGATATACCATTCTTTTTACGAGCCTTGAGTCCCATATCTCTCAGAAGAGTTGTCGCAACTTTTTGCTCCTCAAGAATGAGAGGAACTTCATAGATTGTTTCACAGTCTGGATTGGAGACAACGTGATCAACATCAACACCGCAGAATTGCGTAATCTTTTCTTTTCTTTTCATATCAAGACCTTCTTCTGATCTACCGACCACAAAGTGTGGCTGAATACCATAAGAATTCAAAGTCCTGACAGAGTACTGAACTGGCTTTGTTTTCATTTCACCAATTGATTTTGGCACAGGGAGATATGAAACATGAATATGAATAACATGATCACGCCCGAGCTCCCTCTCCATCATTCTAGATGCTTCGATGAATAATACACCTTGATACTCACCAATTGTTCCACCTAGCTCAACTAGAACAATTTCTGCTCCGGCTTGCGTTCCAGCTTCTTTAATACGTCTAATAATCTCTTCAGGAACATGCGGGACTACCTCAACATCTTCACCTTCGTACTCAAAATTTCTCTCTCGTCTAATAACCTCCTGATAAATTTGGCCGGTTGTTAGAAACTGAGCCTTGGTCAAGTCTGTATTCAAGAACCGTTCATAGGCTCCAATATCTTGATCAGTTTCAATGCCGTCGTCAGTTACAAAAACTTCTCCGTGTTCTGTGGGCCTAATCGTTCCGGCATCAATATTGACATACATCTCACACTTAACATTGACAACATCAAAACCCCTACTCTTTAGAAGCATTCCTATGGAGGCCGAGGTGATCCCCTTTCCAAGACTAGAAATAACACCACCGGTGACAAATATGTATCGAGTTTTTATTTTGGCCATTGTGTTTTTTATTATGAAGATCTAAGCTTCTTCAGGTTTAATAGTAACCTTAATCAGAGCTTCTTTTTTTGGAGCAAGCTTCACCTTAACTTGATGATCGCCAGTCTTTCTTAGTGGAGCTTCAAGATCAATAAATTTGGTCTTAAAATCCTTGCCAAGCTCTTTTGAAATCTCATCAGCAATATGCTGCTCCTTAACAGAACCAAAAAGTGAACCATCTTCTTTGGCTTTGGATAAAATATTTATGTCCATTTTTTCGAGTTTCTTCAAAAGATCCTCTGCTTGACCCACAAACTTCTCTTCTTTTTTCTTTTCGTCTTTCATCCATACTTCTCTTTCTTCAAGAGATTTTTTTGTAGCCTGAACTGCGAGTTTTTTTGGAATTAGAAAGTTCCTAGCATATCCATCAGCCACCATTTTTATTTCCCCCTTTTCTCCTAAATTCTTGTTGTTCTCCTTCAGAATTATCTTCATCGGTTTTCCACTTATTCTATTTATAAACTACTTTGAACTCAGTCATATTTTCTTGAGCTTTCTTCCAACTTACCTTAAGCGTTTCAACCTGAGCTGCCATGGGACCATCCTGGCATTTTGCTATGAACTTCAGAAGAATGTCTTTATTGCCCTCGGCGACAACCTTCACTGAGCCGCGACTAGTATTTCTTACTGTGCCAACCAAACCAAGCTTCACGGCGACTTCTTTGACAAAAACTCTGTAAAAAACACCCTGGACAACGCCATTCACCTCAACCTCAATTCTTTGCATTTTTGATCCTTCTACTTTCTGAAATTTTTGTAAAATAAAGCAATGACAAGGTCAGCAACGATATATCGTCAACTTGGCCTACAAAAGGTATGAAATCTGACACAAAGTCAAAAGGGAATATAAGATACACAAAGGCCAAAATTGGCAATAACTTATATCCAAAAGGAACCTCCTTGTCTCTAAAATGAACAACAGATTTCTTCAGCGATCCCCAGAAGGCTTCCATTCTTTTTAGCATTACTCAGAGATTATTTCAAGGGCTTTGTCTAGCTGAGCATCGTTACCAGCTTCAATTTCGTCCACATTTGTCTCTATTTCAACATCTGGCGCTATGCCTTCTTGGTTAATGTCTGTTCCGTTGGGGGTTAACCATTTGGCGACACTAATTCTCAGACTGGAATTACCTTCAATTGTTATTAATTCCTGGACTGTTCCCTTACCATAAGTTTTCTCTCCAACAAGTTTTGTCCCACGACCATCCTTAAGGGCACCAGCCAGTATCTCAGAAGCACTAGCCGAACCTCCATCAACAAGAATAGCGACCGGAACATCTTTAAGTCTTGGTTTTCGATTTGATTTGAATTCTTTTCTTTCGCCATTACTAAATTCTTCTATTGCAATCAGGTCGCCTTTGGCCAAAAATTCGCTTGAAACATCAACTGCCTGATCTAGAAGGCCTCCGGTATTGCCACGCAGATCAACCACCACACCGCTGATACCAGCCTTAAGACCATCGGCAACAGCCAGATCAAATTTCTCGGCCGTATTCTCAGAGAAAGTCTTTATTTTGACATACAAGACCTTGTCTCCATTTTTATCTTCTTTTATTTCAGATTCGACACTCTCAACAACAATTTTATCACGCACAATATCGGCAATAATCGGTTCATCTTTTCCTTCACGGTAAATTGTTAGTTGAACAGTTGAACCTTTTTCACCTTTAATATGATTGACCGCCTCAAAAAGAGTCATATCACTTGTCTCAAGATCATTTATTCTTAGAATAGCATCCTTAGCTCTCAATCCAGATTTTTTGGCTGGCGTATTATCAAGAACTGTCACAATAGTTAGTCTTCTATCTCGAACGCCAATTTCAGCCCCAATTCCCTCAAAGCTACCATCTATTTCTTCTTGAAATTTTTTGGTTTCGTCAGGGTCCATGAAAACAGAATATGGATCATCAAGTGAGGCCACCAAGCCTTTGATGGCCCCATAGAGCATTTTTTCTCCATCTATATGGTTTTGAACCGACTTTGTTTCGATTAGATGCCAGACTTCCCAGAAAAGACTAAAATCAACATTATCCGGCTTCCCTTCATCCTTGTTCTCAATATTGACATTTCTGCCGCCTTGCTCCGAAACCTTACTCTCTACAAATTTACTACGACCAAAATAAAGGCCACCTAGAAAACTCCCTAGAACTATAAGGGCAATAAGATAGACTTGGAGAAATTTTTGATAGCTTTTTTTGTACATATTTACTAGAAGGTGACTTTAAATTCTCTATCAGTTTGCAGGTCTAGATTAAACTCGATTTCATTGTCCGAGACTTTCTCGCCGTATTCTGCAGGGGCAAACGACTTAACAGGTCTGTCAAACTTGAGCTTGACCTTGAGTTTGGGCTTGATGGTGCCTATTTGCTTCTGGAAATAAAGTGTGTACTCATCTTTTGAAACAGCGCTATCTGGCAAGGTGTAATTGTAGGTTAGGGTCTTTTCTTCAGAGGGTTCAATGCTTATAAAAGTACCGAAAGCTGTTTTCATCAGCTCGTCCATAACCTCGTATGTCTGTCCAGGTTCATTGTAGAACTGAGACCCCTGTTCGTTACCCTCGATGGAAAGTAATTCGCTCCCCTGAGGAGTATAGAGACGATTCCAGTTTCTATAGCGTGTTGTTTTCCAGGTAATTCCCGGTGAAGTGTTCTTGTAGCTCATAGCCATTTTTGCTGTATGAGTATCACCAGAAAAATCAGCCTCATAAACAAAGCCGCGCTCTATAAATTCGTCGGTTTTGAGACTGGCCATATTGGCGTCTACAACCATGGCAAAATCACCAGACACATCTTTGACATCGCCTGCCCAATTTTTTTCCTTTAGAAAATTCTCCGTCTCCTCGTTTTCTATATAAAGAACGAGGTGCTTTTCTAGAAAAGCACGTTGAACAACCTCAAATACCTTGGGCCATTCTTCTTTGGGGAGTGTTAGAATCTTGGCAATCAAGACCTGAGCTAGATCGCTAATAATGTCTTTTCTCTCATGAAAATCTATCCCTCGGCTAACATAGTTTCTTTCCACATGAAATTCAAGCTGAGAAGCAATATTTTCATGCGTAAAGGTATATGGAAAACCCGGAACCTGACTTGGCCCAGTAATCTCTAAAAGATAGCCAATAAAATCCGGAGTAATAGCCACAACCCCATCAAATTCTTTTTGCCCACCTTCAATATCATAGAACCACATCGCCTTTTGGGCTGCTGTAGGAAAATCCGGTGACCAGTTGGCATCACGAAGATTCCAGCTTGTTAGGTATGGGTTAACTAGTTTCTTGATTTGCCATGGTGGTTCTACATTGATATTAGCATCCTTATCTAGGCTATAAACATCGTGCGTTGTAAATTCAACAATTTCAGCATTTTTGATGGTACTAACCCCATATGTTCCAATAAATCCACCCGCTGGTCTGAGTTCAGTATTGTTTTCGAAAAGAATAAAATAGCTCTGTTCTTCTGGGTAGCCAGCCAAAGCCGGAAGTAATTTGGCGGCCGCTGAAACTTCTTTGATAATCTTCTTTATCTGAGGTAATTTTTCTTGGATGAGTGACCTGGCTTCAGCAATCTGTTCGACAACTCCTTTTTCTGGAATTTGCTCAAACTCCATTTCGGCTAGTTCAAATTGACTCACCGCTCTTTCAAGTTCCGGGGAGCTTTCACGCAAGGCTTTGAGAATTTCTCCCTTTTTCTCGGAATCCATATCTTGAATGCCACCACCCCCATCATCACCTACAGAGCTCATGATTCTGTCAGCAACGTTAAGAACTGTTTCTAGAGCGGACACGGTTTCTAGGCTACCTTTCATGAGATGCTCGGCAGCGATAAACTGATGTCTGGCAAAAGGAATAACCTTAACCCATTTGAGCTTCTTGATGCTTTCGTCTGTTTTTTCAAAATCTTTCTTGGACTCTGTGATCAGGCTGGCCGCCCTTTCAAATTCCTGGGCTTCAACAGCTTGCTGAGCTTCCATAAGCTTTGACTTACCTTCCATCGCAGAAGCATAAGCAGCCTTGGCCGGATTGATACTGACAACAGAAAGAATTCCGAAAACAAGTAGCATAACCACCAAAACGGCAGCTACAATCTTGGGCCATTTCCGCTTTGCTTTTCTTTGTTTTTTCGAAGAAGACTTTAGTGGATCTTGATCAAGAGCTTCCACTAAATTTGTTTTTGTACTAGGATTTTTTTGTTTCATTTGATCTGGCATATTTTAAGAAGAATTTGATAGCGCTAGCAATATGAATTCTGGTTTGTCTATTGAAAAAGGCCAAGAAAACGTTTGACTTTGTGTCTGAGGCTCGAGCGTAGTAATGAACCATTTTGAAGTCTGGGTAGTAATACACCTTGAGACCAGCGCTTCCAATCCGACGACACCAATCAACATCTTCCATATACATAAAAAAACGTTCATCCATTAGGCCAACTTTCTCTATAACCTTTCTTGGAACAAGCATCGCTGAGCCCAAAACCCAGGCTACTTCCCTGCCGGAATCATGATCCCAGTCAGCCATGGTAAACTTTTTGATCTTCTCATGACCTCGGTTAAAGTTTCCAAGAAATGTTCGACGATACAAAACTGTCATTACACTTGGATAAAATGAGAAACATGATTTCTGAACACTGCCATTGGGATTTATTAGCTTGGGTCCCAAAAGACCAATTTCAGGATGCTCTTTGAGATAGACAATCATGCCCTCAAGAACATTTTCTAGAGCAGTTATGTCAGGGTTGAGCAAAAGAATAAACTCACCTTTTGATTTCCTAATACCCTGATTGACAGCCTTGGGAAAGCCAATGTTTTCTTTGTTGGCAATAAGATTAACATCTGGGAAATCATCCTCCATCATTTCTACTGTTTCATCCATAGAGTTATTGTCTATAACAATAATCTCATAATTTAGCTGAGGCTTGCTTTTTTTGATACTTTTGACACATTGAGCCAAGAGACTAGGGGTTTTATAGTGAACAATAATAATTGAAAGATCAATTTGTTCTTTCTTTGAAAGAGGTTTTAGTTTTTCCTCATCCATTGCGTTTTTATAAAAAATATTAGCAAAACATCAACACTATCCCTTTGGTAAAAGGATTCTTTAATGATACCATCTACTAATGTCTTTGGGCTTAATTTCCGTCTTTTCTAGAATAGCACGTCTCTTTTTTTGAGTCAAAGACAGGTTATTTATAAATTTACCCAAGCCTTTGAGCGTTTGTGGCTCCAGAAACAAAAAGTAGAAAAACTTCTGCAATTCAAAGACAAAAATGTATGGATAAAACCAGAAAAGATTGGACGCAAACTCATTTTTGTAAAGTGTTGTCAGATGATTCTGGTAACTCATGATGTTTACAAGTGGATTTCTTTTATTTCTGGAGTCTAGTGTTGGCTTGGCTTGTTTTGATTGTGTTCCAGTTTCCCATCTGTCATGATAGGCGGTTACGGTTGAGCTAACATATGATTTACATCCGGCATGCAGAAGCCGGTAGGCCAAATCAACATCCTCTTTATACGAACCATAATCTGGATCAAAATAAAAACCAGAAATCATTTTTACCTTCTCCAGAGCCTCTTTGCGATAAAGTCCTGCCGCTGCGTTAATGCCAAAAACTTCTGCCTTGCCGTTCTCTTCAAAAACAAGCTCGGACTGATCTATGACTTTGTGACTTTTGAAAATTTTGAAGCCAAGAGTATCAACCTGGTCTGTTTTTTTGTCATTTTCAAAATCCCACTTCAGAACTTTGCCGGCAACAGCAGCACATTCCGAATGCCTAGATAGAAAATCTGCTAGTCGCTCTATATAGTCTTCATCCATGATCACATCATGATTAAGACAGAGAACAAATTTTCCCGTAGACATTTCAAAGCCTTGATTATTAGCTTCAGCAAAGCCTTTGTTTTCTTTATTCTTGATAATTTGAATCCCCGTCTGTTCCTCAAGAAAAGCAACAGTATGATCGTTTGAATTGTTATCTACAACAATAATTTCAAGATCATGAAACGCTGTTTGAGCTCGAAGAGACTTAAACAGGTGCCTAAGATATTTTTCGCTATTGTATGTGAGAATAATGACACTAATTCTCATTCTTCTAAGTTATTTTACCCAACTCTCCATCAATCATTACCGGTAACATTGTTCTCACTTCTGCTGCCCACCTTTGATCTTCAGGTTTTGGTAATTTATTCATAATGAATATTTTCTTTTTCAGATAATATGCAATTGCCAACTCCATCAGTGTATGTGCCCCCAAATATAGTGGACTATAGTGGACTGCCCGTCTAGACAATGATACTAGTAAATTAAGGTGTGTTTTTAAAGTTATTTGAAAAATGTACTTGGGTCGGAGTTAAGTAAACATTTTCATATTTAACTGATCGCCATAGTCTTTCAGTAAAAATATTGTCCATACATCTGCCTCTACCATCCATACTTATTCGAATTTCTTTTTCTTCTAAAACTGAGATGTAGTCTTGACTGGTGAACTGA
>JAHIRA010000115.1 GCA_018818905.1 Patescibacteria group bacterium
CGCCTATTTAGAAGAGAACACCAAGCAGAACGAGTTTTATACCGATTTAGCAGCTATTGATGCCTCACTAAGCCTTTATACCAATCGGAGTCGAATTGGCTACTATTCTATGCTCGAGCAGCAGGAGTTCAAGGATTCTGTCCAAAACATCGGCTTTGCCAAAAGTATGGATAAATATCACATCAAGTATCTTATTCTACACAAGAACGAAATAAACTATGGTGATTTCGTGAATATTTTTCTTACAGAAAACATCAATTCCGACCTAGGATCACGAACCCCCACTATACTTTCAGCCATCTCACAGGGAAATTCTGGAGACAAGAGTTTGGAAACAAAAAAAGAAGCTATAGAAAAGCTTCATCTTGAAGACAAATTTAAATTAGAAAAGAAAATTGGTGATTATTATTTCTTCCGCTTCGTTAATTAATGGAATTATTCGTCCTTGTGTTCTAATGCTTTTCTAATAATAGAATGCATTGCTTGCACGTTTTTCAGACCATCCTCGCCCGAAATCCCTTCGGGTTTTTTGTTTGTTTCTATTGCCTTGATAAAGTCAGAAACCACTATGTCATGACCATATAGTAGATTCCCACTTAGCATTTTAATTCCATTTGTAAATGTTCCAATCCAGTGCTGCCAGGTAAAGTGAAAGGAATTCGAAAGAACGTTCTTAGCAAGATGTAATTTATCATTGGGAATTGTGATCAAAATGTCTCTAAAAAAATCATATATAGCAAGTTTTTTTGATCCGGAGACTGTAAAAAACCATTCACATATTGGAGCATTGAAGTTAATAAAAAGATTAGTAGGAATCTTTCCGGCCTTCAAATTGACTGAGAGAAGATCAGGTGTATTTACGTTTTTGTCCGGGTTAAAAAATGGAAAGACGTCAAGTATTCTTGTCGGTCCACCTACTTTTTCCAATAGATACAAAAAATGTGCCGCTTCATCATAAAAAAGACCAAGAGGAAGTTCATTGTACCAAGAAGGAAGTCGCCTTGTTCTGTTACTCATTTGCATTTCAGAAACTGATAAAACTTCACCAATTTCTCCTTTGGAAATTAGATCCTCCATCTTCAAAAAATTAGTGGCAAACTGAAAATTATGCATTACACAGAGCTGTTTACCATTTCTATTCGCCAGATCAATCAGCTCTGTTGCTTCATCGGAATGCATAACCATAGGTTTTTCCACTAGAACATGCCTACCAAGCTCAAGAGAAGCTTTGGCAGCAGAAAAATGATGCATTGGCGGTGTTCCTATCATAACAGCATCTATGTTCTTGGACCAATCAAGGTTTTTCAATTGTTCCTTGATCTCTTGCTTGTCATTCAATACAAATCGATTCTCAATTCTATGCTTGTTTGCGGTATTTTCAACATCCTTCTGGACCGTACTAATAATGCCAGAAATCGTTATACCTGAGTTTTTTTTCACTGCCGGAATATGTCTTGAGTTTGTGATATTTCCAGCACCAATTAAGCAAAGTTTAATTGTCATATTGTTTTGTTATGTCGTTAACTTCTTTGAGAACCTGTTTTGCCGTTTGGTCCCAATTAAAGTGTGTCAAAACTCTTTCATGTAAGTTTTGAGCAATCTTATTTCGATATGTCTTGTTTTCAATCAGATACTTCATAGCTTTTACAAGTTCTTCTTGACTATTTGGATTGATAATGATTCCGTAATTACTATCAATAATAACCTCTTTGGCACCACCCATGGGAGTTGAAATAACTGCGCACTCATTTAATCCTGATTCCAACAAAATTGTAGAGAGACCTTCCGGATACACAGAAGGTTGGACAACTATATCAGACGCTGCCAGAATATTCATGACCCGGCTATGATTTACACCGCCAAGCAACCTTATGTTTTTATCCTTGCCGTATTTATCTGATATTTCTGGCAAAAGTGGACCATCGCCCATAACTAGAAGAAATACATTTTCTTCTTCTTTTATTAATTCAGCAAACGACTCCAGAAGAGAAGTAATACCTTTTTCACGAATTAAGCGTCCGGCAAAAGAAATTATAACCTTGTTCCTTGGAATGTTGTATTTTTTTCTGATATCTATATCTTTGTTACCAACGTCTTCCTGATTAACTCCATTATAGAAAACTCCGTCCGCCACGATACCAAAATTACGAAGCCATTCGTTGCATTTCTTTGACACTCCGTAGAAAGCAGCCGCCCTTTTCTTTACGAATAGACTAACAAGATGTTCATATTGTCTAAAGCAGAAATCAACCACTCTGTTTCCTTGAGTGAGGTAACCCGAGCCATGCTCAATGACAATCGCTGGCTTGCGCGACTTTTTTGCGATCCGAGCACCAATCAAGGTTGTTAAAAAAAATCTAGTGTGAAGTATGTAAATATCAGATTTTTCGTCAATCACTTTTTTTCTAATAGCGAAATACTTCTTGCAAAACTTTGGAATAGGAAATCTGTCCCGAAGAAATTTCGTGACTGGGAGTCTATACACCTTAACACCATCTATAGTTTCTGTATCAGGTAGCGAGCTATGATTTGATGTTACTATAATAATTTCAGCTCCAAGTTGTTTTAGTTTTTTTGAAAGATTCCCGATATAGCTTTCAAGACCACCTATGTGAGGGAGATAATAGCCCGTAAACATACATATTTTCATACTTTTTCCATTATTGCTTCAGAGTAATAACACTCAAGCACAAAAAGAATTTTCATTTTTTTGAGCTTTTTTGATAGCCAGACTCTCAACCAAATCGTTTAGTTTGTTTTTCAGCTTATTGACTCTCACAAATAGATAGAAAGTAACTGCGAGCAAAAAGACTATACCCAAAACAACAATAAGATCTAGAGCACGAGCAATCTGAAACTGATCCAAGAAATCACTGATTTTTCCGGGTATCAAAACGACGATAATTATTGAAGTCCAAACTAGCCCCCAGAACACAGATTGATTGGTGGTAATTTCTTTTCTTTTGAATTTAATAAAAGTATAGTACCCCATGAAAAGAGCAAAGAAAATACCAATAATTGCGATACCGTTAATCATAAACTCTAAGCTTAATTATGTTAAAAAAGATTTTGATTCCGTCAATGAAGGTTGTCCCTTTATAACTATCGTGATAAATGGTGGCTATTGGCAATTCTCTGACTTTTAGTTTATTTTTCTCTGCCCTGATTAGCATTTCTGTTTCAACAAAATAATCATTACTTTTCCAGATAAGCTTGGAGGCATTGGTGATCTCAAAAGCGCGATATCCTGATTGCGTATCCTCAACATGACTGCCAAACAAGAGTTGAATCAATCTGGACAAAAATAAATTTCCTGACCTCATGGAAAATGGCATGTTCCCGTCTTTTTTTCTAGCCCCTATTGCCAGCTCTGTACCTTCGTTGAGCTTGGCGAGAAACCGTGGTATTTCTTGTGGATTGTGTTGTCCGTCTGCATCAAGAAGAACGACGCGGGTAGCGCCTAGCTTGGCAGCAAAACGCACCCCCGTTCTTAGTGCCGCCCCTTTACCCATATTTATCGGGTGACGCAAATAATAGAGTCTCCCCTGATACTCATTTTCTAGAACATCTTCTGTTTTATCCTTTGATCCATCATCAACTAGAACAACGCTCGAAACGTGTTTGAGTGTCTCCTCAATGACCTTGTTAATAGTCTTATCCTCGTTGTATGAAGGAATGACGGCAACAGTGTTATTTTCCATCATGCAAAGCTAAATACTACCTCTTTATGATAGATGAAAAGATGTTTTTTGGCTAGGATTAATAGCTAAATGACCTTGCCAAATTGCCGTTTTCTGGTATAATCGCGACAGAAACGAACACTGAAAAACAGCCATTTTTTGGCTCAAACAGGAGGAAAACCAGATGAAAACACATAAACTCACCACCATTTATTTTGCCCTTACTCTCCTTTTTGCTCTTCTGAGCAACTGTGCCCCAGCACTTCAGGGAACTCCTTGCGGAGATCTCCACTGTATTGAAGGACATACCTGCATCAAAGGTAAATGTGTCCCCAAAGAACAAGAGACACCCACAGAAAGGGAACTTGAAGAGCCAGAAGGTAGTCAGGAAGAAATTCTTGCAGAAGTCGCTGAAGATGCTTCAACGGAAACTCCCAGTGACCTGTGTCCAGAAGAAGTCGCTATTGATAGTGGCGAGGAATCCAGCCCTGATGAGATACTTGTAGAGAGCGAATCTTCTTCAGAAGAAACTCACGAGGAGAGCACAACGGAAACTTCTGGGGAGCAGAGCGACAACGATATCGACCCCTGTCCCATCAAGCAAAGAATCTGCTACACAGGACCAGCCAACACGCGTCTTAGAGGTCTTTGTAGAGATGGAAATCAAACCTGCACTGCAGGAATTTGGTCCCAATGCATCGATGAAGTCCTGCCAAAAACCGAAATATGTGACGACAAGGATAACGACTGTGATGGGCAGGCCGACCAAGGGATCAAGTGCAACTGCAAAGCCTCGGAAACAAGAGCGTGCGGCTCTTCAGACAAGGGTGTTTGCAAATTTGGCACTCAATCTTGTCAAGATGGAGAGTGGCAAGATTGCGTTGGTTCTATTGAGCCAATTGTCGAAAAGTGCGATGGACAGGACAATGATTGTGATGGGCAGGTTGATGAGGAGCTTGGAAGTACTACTTGTGGAGTCGGGGCATGCAAAACAACAATCAACAACTGCTCAAATGGTAAGCCTGTCAACTGTGCACCCGATCTGAGCAAGAAGAAATTAGAAACCTGCAACTCTATTGATGACGATTGTGACGGGCAGGTTGATGAAGAGATACCAAAAGTCTCTTGCGGCAAGGGTGTGTGCAAACAAACAGTTTCAGGATGCGAGAAGGGAGTTGTTCCGAGCTGTACCCCAAAGAAAAGTCGCGGTGTCGAGCTTTGCTCAAAACCGCCCGACGATAATAATTGTGACGGGCAAGACAATAACGACTGCGACAAAACTCGCCTCGCGCTGTTTCCTCACCCCTCAGTATCTCATGTTACTGATTTCTCTGCCAATGGACACGAAGGCGCACTCAGAGGAACGGCTACAGTAAATACAACCAACTTTGTGACCTATGCGAGTGTGAATACTGCTGGAGGATACATTGAAGTGAAAAATGAAATCAACTTACCATCACTCCCGCAGCTGTCCAAGGGA
>JAHIRA010000116.1 GCA_018818905.1 Patescibacteria group bacterium
AACCTCTGAATAAAGCAAAGCATTTTCAAAAGCTAGAGAAGATTGATCCGCAAGCAAGCCAAGCATATCTAAATCTTCTTTCGTATAAGCGTTACTATTCTCTCTTGCTCCAATTAAAACAAAGCCAATTAGTTTCTTCTTTCTCACAAATAACACAAGAACACTAGCCTTGTTTTTATCAAGTACCTCAACCAACCCTAACAAAGTCTTTTTCTTTCTAGCTTTTTCTTTAATTTCTTCAAATAGCAACACAGTTTCGGAAAAATTATAACTGCCTTCTTTTATCTGATCTATCTCCTCTTCGCTAAGATCAAAGCCTTGACCTTCTTCTGGCAAAAAAGTATCTCTTCTTGTGTTTTCTCTTTGAAAAATAACGAGCTCTGCCTTATTTGCCTCAAAAACTTCTTTTATAATCTTAAAAACTGCTAGAACAATTTCACTAATCTCTATGCTAGCAGTGATTCTTTTTATTAGTCTCCTGACCATTAGGCGACTGTCATACAAGCCGGCAAAAAGATACTTATTGGCCAGTTTTAGGTAGGCATTCTTCAAATAATTAAATGAAAACGAGCCAAGAAGCAACGCGAAAACACCAGCGACTGACTGAGGCACAAACTCAACTAGAAATTTTTCGTTCAAATACATAATCAAGAGGCCTGCCCCAATCACTGTCCCGGCGGCAGCTGCGTAGACAAAGCTTTCGCGAAAAACAACTCTTATATCCATCAATCGGTATCGGAAAATTGCGTAAGCAGTGAAAAAAACAAAGAAAATAGAAAAAGCAGGTCCAACTGTGTTCAGGTAGAAAATATCAAAAACCGGTAGTATCACATTTGATAGCAAGGCAGGGGTAGCAAAAAGAAACAAACCAACCAAGAAATACTTGAATTGTAGCTTCAATGATCCTTTTGCTCTCCTGTGCCTTCTAAACAAAATAATCAAGGACGAAAAGAAATAGCCAATCACATAGATAACAAAGAGCGAATACCAAGGCCCTCTCGTAGTTACCAAAACACCATCGACAACTGCAACACCATCAAAAACAGCTCCCTTAATAAAAGAAAGAACAACAAAAATTACTGTGGGAACTAAGAACAGATAGTATTTCGAGTTAAGTTTTTTTCTCTTCGGATAAACCAAAGAAAAAAGGAAAAAGGAAAAAATCAGTATGGACCCAAACGCAAAAGCTAGCTCTGCAGCTAAAACACTTTCGTAATTCTTCGCCATCAGAATTGCACCTCCCCAACCAACAAGCGTAAATGTCAGAAGACCGAGCGCCTTGTTTACCAAACGCCCCAATCCCTTAGATAGAATCAAAATACTCAAAAATATCTCAGAAAGAAGCAGGATAATAGTTAGTAGATCAACAAAACTCATCTAGGTCTCGTTCTTAATCACCCTCGCCACCTCCCCAAGAATCCCCTCCGGCCCTGTTTCTGACTTCACAAAAAAACCATCGGCTCCGAGCGCCAGACATTCTTTTTTCTCTGTTGGTAAATTTGTAATCACGATGACAGGAACACTGCTTTTTTCTTTAATTACTCCCAAGATCTCTTGGCCTGACTTTTCTCCCAGCAATAAATCCAGGAGAATCAAATCAATCTCTTTGTCTTTTATCTCTACAAGATAGCTATCAAAGTCTTCCAAAATAGTGGCCTCATAGCCTTTGTCTTCTAAAGTCAGTTTGTAGAACTCGGCGAGCTCTTTGTTGTCTTCAATGATAAGTATTTTCTTCATTTTTTTGGCTTAATCTTGCTCTTTAGTACATTGATAATAATCTCCTCCTCTTTTTTCTTGGGATCAAATTTCTTATAAATTTCTTTAATTTGAGCGTCAACCGTATTGTTCTTGAATTCTTTCCTGAGCCGCAAAAGCTCTTTTAGAACCAGCAACTGATAAACTGCTTTTTCGCTAACTCCCAGAATTTTTAGAGCCTGAACAATTAGCTTCTCGGAGATGTCTTTCTCTCCAGTTTCAAATCTAAACAGCGTAGTCCTGTTGATGTCTAGATCCCTGGAGAATTTGATTGTAGAAATTTTCTTTTCTACTCTTATTTTTCTAATAATTTTTTCTAGCATATCTTGACATTATTTTTCATGAGTAATATGATGGTAGCAGACGCTGTCTTTTCTGGCAACATATTTTTGTCCACTTGCACATTCTCATCCAGACTTATCCACAATTATTATTGACACTTCGTGACAAACTTTATATAGTGAATTCACTGCTGTCCTGTTGGGCAACAGTTACAAGCTAAGACACAAAAGTATGGATAAAAAGTCAACTAGAAAATACACCCTTAGAATCACCAAAAACCTAGATCACTTCCTGGAATGGAAGGTCCAGAACACCAAACTCTCCAAGGCTCAGTTTATTAGAATCGGCCTAATGAAAATCATCTCCGACGATAAAGAATATCAGAATTTCTTGAGCAAATTTGAATTAAAATAATTGACAGCAAAGATGAAGTCCCCTATCATGAAATCAGTAACAAAAAAGCGGAGAAGGTTGCCACCATTGTTTGTATTGGAAAAATGGCGGCAAGTGATTCGCTTTTTTTGATGAAATTATTTAGTTAATGATATGATGATGAGAAAAATTGCTTTGGTTGTAATGATGACAGCCGTTATGTTTGTTTTTGTTCCCTATGCTGGAGCTGATGCAGCTGAGAGTAAGGAGGAGATTATTAATAGAGTCCACGGAGAGATGTTTGGACGTGGCACAAAAGCTACCCAGTTTTGGATTGATCATTGGCCAAATGGTGGTGAGGTGGAGTTGAGGAGGATCTTTAATAGTAATACTAGTTACAGAAGTGCTATTATTGGGAATGTTTACTATACTTATCTTGAAAGAGACCCTAGACAAGACGAAACAGACTTCTACATCAAACATCAGACAGATTTAAAGAGAATCGGTAACTACCTCTCCCAATCAAAAGAACGAAGAGGCAATGTGAACAAATTATACAAACACTACCTAGGAAGAGAACTATCTGACACGGAATGGGGTGATAGAGTCAGAAGAGCCAAGGAGGGAAAGGCTAGAACCATTTGGGAACTTGAAAGAGAACTAGTTGCCTCCAAGGAAAGACAAGATAAAGTTACAGACCTATTCAGGGAAAAATACGACAGAATGCCAAATACAATCGAACATGACGTTCTATTCAAATATAGCATTCCTGAAAAAAAGAATAACAAGAGTATTGCTAGTATCAGGAAGTTCTTAAACGGAGAAAAGTATCTTGAGCTTCGAGCATCAGACCAAGACGGTGATATTGATGGCTACGTACATGATAATGAATGCATGGTCTTTGCTTTCATCAATTACGGCACGACAGACGTTGATGTCCGCGGCTTTAAGCTCAAAAGCGGTGATCATGTTGCGTCATTATCAAGTTTCCCAACCTATGTTCACCCATATCGTCAAATGACGATTGGACCCAAGGAGTACTTCAAATATGATTACACCGACGGCAAAGCTCCTCACAAGTGCAACCTAAAACTAAACCACTACGGACTCAATGTGACCGCAGAAGAGTATAACGATGACTTCCGCAAAATCAGAGAAAGATACTATGCTAATGAAGAGGTTTATCTGATTGATGGTAATGGTGTTGAACTAAGTAATCTTCATTTGCCAAGAGCCTCTGACTTTAACTACTAACTAGATTCATGAAAAAGTTGATTACAATTTTGTTGATGTTGGTGGTGGTTGGGGTGGTTTTTGGAGGGTGCAGGAAGGAAAATGAAGACGTAGCAGTCACTCAAACAGAGCCAGTGCAAGATAAAGAGTTTTCTGAATTTATAGAATATGAAAACTCTAAACTGGGCTTTATGCTCTCCTATCCGAAAGAATGGGAGCATGAAGAAACAATTACCAAAGAGGAACGTTATGTTCGCTTCTCACCCCCTCAGGATCAAGAGCTATACAAATATCTTTCCGTGTATATAGGAAATGACCACAGAAGTCTAGAAGAGCTTGCAAAGTACCATGGAACTGAAACTGAATACGAAAAGGTAGACGACAAAACTTATGTATACAGAAATAAACATACTGGATACAAAAACCAGTATTCATCTTCTTTCATCAAAAAGAATGGGGATAATTTCTACATAGTCTCAATCGATCGTTCCAAAGAGGATAATAAGGCGCTCACAACTTCACTTTTCGATATGGTCTATCAATCTTTTTATGCTTTTGAACCAGATCCAGAAGAAATAGTTATCCCTGATGGCCAAGAAGAAACTGATCCGATAATTAAAAACTGGAAGGTATATGAAAATGAAGAATATGACTTCAGGGTCCATTATCCAGGAAACTATGTAGTCCAAGAAAACATCGATAGTGAAGGGTTTCATGTAAAAATTAGAGTAGCAGAAGGAGGACACTTAGAAGATGTTTTTGAATACACAGATAGCGAGCTAAGCATTTCTTTTTCCAATTCTGAAAATGATCTTAACAAAGCCACAAAAAACTATGAAGATTACATTGCTAAAACAAATCAAGACGACAAAATTGAAGCCGTAAATCACCGAATAAATGCTACTAATGCTTCATATTTTAGCAGGTTCATTGATCCAAACGAAAAAGAAGGCTATAGAAAAAAAGAAACTATCCTAATTTCAAGCGGAGATGGGATATTCAAGCTTTCCAGCACAGTTCCCGAAATGATTAATGTTAACACCTTGTTATTTGGTGCTGATGTTTTTGATAAATTTTTCAATTCATTTGAACTAATTAACTAAACTATCTTTAATGACTCCGCTTGTCATTTTAAATAACTAACTAGAAATATCATGAAAAAAAGGATTTTGATTGTACTGCCATTGCTTTTGTTTGGGTTGATGGTTGCTGGGTGTGAGAAAGACATAGCAGAAGAAAATAATTTAAATGAAGTCAGAAATAAGGAGTTATCTGATCTCGTAGAGTATAAAAACAAGCAATGGGGGTTCAAGATTTTGTATCCGGAAGGCTGGGAGTATGAGTAAAACATTTCTAGCTCAATAGGCTATGTGGTTTTCTCTCCAATTGACAAAAATACGGATGATGAGATTGTTATCGAGATGAAAAAGGATAGTAGGAAAATAGAAGAAATTGTAGAAAGCTATTCCAATAATTACACGAAAAAGGATAGTGACACGTACTTGATCAAAAACGACCCCGTAGACAATCAGGATACTTTTTCGTCTAATATTATTAAGAAAAATGATGCAAACTTTTTTAAAATTAGACTCGTTGGCAATATCAATGCAAAAAATGGTTTAACACCAGACCTTTACGATAAGTGCATCGACTCTTTTTCACTATTTGAATCGGATCCAATAGAAATTAATTTCAATTTGGATAAACAAGAACTAGAAATAACAACACAGGATTGGCATACTTACAGCGACAATGTCATGAGCCTTAAGTATCCAGATAGCCTTAGACTTAAATCAGAGAGCAATACAAGTATACGATTCGAAAGTACTGAAGGTGAACAGGAGTCAGATATAGGACCTTTTGTTGATAAAATATTACTAATTGAAAGAGTTGACGAAAGCTTAGCGGGATTGATTGAGAGAAAAAAGAAGGAAATCCCAGATGATACAAGAAGCTCGGTTAATGCCAGAGAGATTAAAATAGATGGCAATAAAGCCATATATCTAGATA
>JAHIRA010000117.1 GCA_018818905.1 Patescibacteria group bacterium
TTCTTTTTATTTTTTCATTGGAGAAATAGTTCAGTATTTCTTTGGTTGTCAGGAGCAGAATATCACCAGTTTTGACGGTTCCGCTAATTACATTGGAGAAGCTTCTGATGTCTTGGCCCTTTTTCGCCTCTTCGTACTGAGTTAGTTCTAGCATACGATCATCTCTGATCAGAAAAGTTTTGATGTTGCCAATACTTGCTAGGTGGATTTCGTTTTCTTTGATAATGGCTACACAAGCATTAACTTTCTTGGGGTCTTCTAGGTAGCCCTCATTGACCAGAGTTTCAAAGGCTTTGTTGAGTTTGGCTAAGGCTTCTTCAAAGAGAGAACTAATAGTCTCGGAGTTTCTAAGATAAATCTCTTCTTTTCTGCCGTAGTACTCTTCTTCAAAAATATGCAAAACAATCTCAAAAATCTTGGTGGCGTTTTTTTCTTGCGCTTCGTAATCCAAAAGAAGATAAAAAGTCCCCAACTTGGCTTCTTTTTCATCGGGTTTGGATATTTCGGCAACACTAAAATATTGACTGCCTTGTTTTTTTCTAAGTTCTATCTTCTCACTTAGAAGGTCATGCATAATTTTTCAAGGAGTTTTGTCTTATTGTATGATAATTATAGCTGTTCTTATTCGTGTGAGCAACAACAAATTTGTAGAATGTCGCTTAAAAAGAGAATCGTTCGAGCTTCCTTTTTGGGGCTAGGATCCCTTCGGTAAAACGCCCCAAAAAGGAAGCTCGAACGATTCTCTTTTTAAGCTCTGTGCCTCACCTTGTGTCCATAAGCGCTAACCCATTGACTTTTTCTCCTCAAACGCTAGAATGGAATGTAAACAATTATTGCCAAATTATCCCAATAAGTCAGCATGCTTGAACATCTTTTTAGTTCAAAAACCAGACTAAAACTTTTGACTCTCTTTTTGAGAAATCCTGACAAGAGATATTATGTTCGGGAATTAACCAGAACTCTCAAAGAAAGAATCAATTCTATTAGAAGAGAATTAGAAAATCTCTCCAAGATTGGTCTTCTGACCGATTTTAGGGAAGACAAAAAAAGATACTATCAGGTTGATAAAAATTTTATCTATTTTCAGGAGCTTAGAGCCCTTATTCTCAAGGCAACAACCATGCCTAGAGACAAAATGATCAAGCTTTTTGAAAAAGCCGGTACTCCAAAACTAGTTGTCCTCTCTGGCAAATTCTCGCAGTCGCCCAGCAAGGTTGATTTGTTGATTGTGGGAGATTTCAAAAAAGATAAAGTAGCCAAAATTGTCGAGAAATTAGAGAAAGAACAAGGCTCCGAACTCAACTACTCTATCATTAAAGAAGGGGAGTTTATCTTCAGAAGAGACTATGGAGACAGATTCATCAAAAGCATTTTCGATAATAGCCATACCATTCTCGTAGACAAGCTCGAAAAAAAGAAAAAAAGAAAAACCCGCAAACCAATTGTTACTTTGTAAACTTTCCCGGGACGCGTTCTGAGCGTGTCCCAAGTTTCCATATAGGCGCCCAAACGGGCGTTTTTTGTTTGCTCAATCCCTAAAAATAACACAAACTTAGCTCAAAGTGGTTTTCTGTGTATAAAAGTGGAGACAAGTGGGGGATGTTATGTTACAATAATGACATCACAAAAAAAGCTCACATGTTTATTGGCGAATATCATCACAATATTGACGAGAAAGGAAGAATAGCCGTACCCAAGAAATTCAGAGATGCTCTAGAAAGAGGAGCCGTTATCACGAGAGGGCTAGATTCTTGTCTTTTCCTTTACACTCATGAAGAGTGGAAGAAAATTGCCGAGAAGCTAGCTGGTTTGCCTCTAAGTCAGAAAAACACCAGAGCTTTTGCCAGATTGATGCTCGCTGGTGCCATGGATGTGTCATTAGATAAGCAAGGTCGCATTATTATCCCTGAATACCTAAGGACTTACGCACAGGCCAAAAAAGGCTTGGTTATCACCGGTCTCTACAATCGCTTGGAAATATGGGATGACAAGAATTGGGAAGAATACAAAAAGACGACAGAAGCCGAAAGCGAAAATATTGCCGAGCAACTATCAGATTTAGGAGTCTAGTATGACCTTTCACGTTCCAGTTTTGCTATCAGAAGTGCTTGAGTATCTTGATCCCAAACCCGGAGAAGACTTTGTTGATTGCAATCTTGGTGGTGGTGGTCATGCCAAAGAAATTCTGGCCAAAACTGGCCCAGGTGGCAGACTTCTGGGCTTTGATCTAGATGAAGATGCTCATACTCAAGCTACAAAGACCCTTGCTTCTTACAAAAACAGAATAACCTTGGTTCAAAAAAACTTCTCAGAACTCAAAGAAGTAGCTCAAGACAATGGCTTCAAGACAGTTGACGGAATTCTCTTTGATCTCGGGTTATCTACCTATCAGCTCACAGATTCTGAGAGAGGCTTCACTTTTTCCGGATCTGAGAACTTAGATATGAGGTTTTCCCAAGATCAAAAGAAAACCGCGGCCGATTTACTCAACCACAGCTCAAAAGATGAGTTAGTGAAGATTCTGAGTCGTTATGGAGAGGTTAGAAATTCCAAAACCTTGGCCCAGGCCATAGTCAAGTACCGGCAAAAAAATCCATTCAAAAAGAATGATGATCTAGTGTGGGTGGCCAAGGGCTTATGGCCACAGCATCTCAAGAAAACAGAGAAACGATACCTAGCTCAGGTTTTCCAAGCCTTCAGAATTGCCGTTAACAACGAGCTTCAAAGCCTAGAACAAAGCCTTAAAGCGGCCTTAGAAATACTCAAGCCCCAGGGTCGCTTGGTTGTCATTTCCTATCATTCTCTGGAAGACAGAATTGTCAAAAGATTCTTCAAGAAAGAAAGTCAAGATTGTCATTGTCCTGCAGAAAGCCCTCTGTGTGTCTGCGAACATCAATCTCAATTCAAAATAATGACCAGAAA
>JAHIRA010000003.1 GCA_018818905.1 Patescibacteria group bacterium
CTTTTTCACCTTCTTTGATCTTGGTGATGTAGTAGCAACCCAGAACAATGTCTTGGGTAGCTATCGTGATAGGTTTACCGGTAGCCGGTTTTAAAAGATTTTTGTCAGAGCTCATGATATCACGAGCTTCAGCTTGGGCCATCTTGGTTAGCGGTACGTGAACGGCCATCTGATCACCATCAAAGTCAGCGTTAAAAGCCGAACAAACCATAGGGTGAATCTGAATAGCCTTACCTTCAATCAACTTGGGTTGAAAAGCTTGAATACCCAGGCGATGAAGGGTCGGAGCTCTGTTGAGCATCACGTAATGATCCTTAATAACCTCTTCAAGCATATCCCAAACTTCAGGTCTTCTCTCTTCAATCAACTTAGAAACACTCCTAACATTGTGAGCGTATTCGTTCTCAATCAATTTGTGAATGACAAAAGGTTTAAAAAGTTCCAGAGCCATAGTCTTGGGGATACCACACTCATTGAGTTTGAGATGAGGCCCAATAACAATGACACTACGTCCAGAATAATCAACACGCTTACCTAGAAGATTCTGTCTAAAACGACCTTGTTTGCCACGCAACATATCAGCCAAAGACTTGAGAGCTCTTTTCTGACCAGAAGTTGAAGCGACAGCCTTGCCATGTCTGGCGTTATTATCAATTAATGCATCAACAGCTTCTTGAAGCATTCTCTTTTCGTTACGGCAAATAACTTCAGGAGCGTTGAGTTCAATTAGTCTTTTGAGACGATTGTTACGATTAATAACACGTCTGTACAGATCATTAAGATCAGAAGCAGCAAAACGACCACCATCCAACTGAACCATGGGGCGTAGGTCAGGTGGGATAACTGGTAGAACTGTCATAACTGTCCATTCCGGTCTAATACCAACCCTGATCAGGTTTTGAATAAGATTAAGTCGTCTCTTGATCTTTTTTTTCTGAGAAGCTGGAACTTCGCCCAAACTGGCTTGCAGTTCCTGTGATAGATCATTGAGATCAATAACTTCTAGAATCTTTCTAATCGCCTCGGCTCCAATACCAGCCTCAAAGACCTGGCCGTATTTAAGAGAGAGGTCTCTATATTCAATTTCTGAAATAATAGAAAGTTTTTTGATAGCGTCTAGCTCTTTTTTGGCCTTATTAAAGCTATCTCCCAGTTTCTTGGATTCCTTCTCTCTTTCTTCGTAAAGAGCCTGAACTCGCTCATCAATTTCGTCTTGTTTAACCTTCTGTCCTTTGGCCTTGCTTTCAACGCCAGCTTTTTTGACTTCAGAAATTAGCTCATCATATTTTTGTTTGAGTCCCTTTTTCTTATTTTCGAATTCTTGTTCAATTTTGCCAAGAATTTCTTCTTTGGCTTCCTCGTTGACAGTGACAATAATATAGCTGGCAAAATAAATAACCTTCTCTAGGTTTTGAGCCGAAATATCAAGAAACAAACCAATTTTTGATGGAATACCGCGAAGAAACCAAATATGAGACACGGGAGCAGCCAAAGTAATGTGGCCCATACGCTCTCTTCTCACAATTGATCTAGTGACTTCAACGCCACACTTGTCACAAATAACACCTTTGTAACGAATTCTTTTGTATTTTCCACAATAACATTCCCAATCTTTGGTCGGACCAAAGATTTTCTCACAAAAGAGGCCGTCTTTCTCGGGACGCTGGGTTCGATAATTGATCGTCTCTGGTTTTTTGACTTCCCCATTGGACCACTCGAGAATGCGGTCAGGGGAGGCTAACTTGAGCCTAATGCCAGAGAAATCGCTTGGAATATTAGACATATTTCAAGGTTAAGATTATTGAATGAAGTTATTTTGAGTCTTTGTCTTTCTCTGGTTCCATCTTATCTAACTTGTCTTTCTTCTGACCAACTTTATCTTCTTCGTCACCATCACTTACTTCTAGGCTTTCCATTTTGGCGCCAATCAGATCAACATCAAGAGACAAACTCTTGAGCTCTTTTAGGAGCACATTGAAAGATTCTGGTAGGTTTGGCTTCTGAATAGGCTCACCCTTAATGATATCTTCGTAGGTTTTGGAACGACCGACCACATCATCAGATTTGATAGTGAGCATTTCTTGTAATGTGTGGACAGCGGCATAAGCTTCCAGTGCCCAGACTTCCATTTCTCCAAATCTCTGACCACCAAATTGAGCTTTACCACCAAGAGGTTGCTGTGTGACCAGGGAGTAAGGACCAATAGATCTTTGGTGAATCTTGTCTTCAACTAGATGATAAAGTTTGAGCATATACATGTAACCGACTGTGGATTTTTCTTTAAATCTTTCACCGGTACGGCCATCGTGAAGTTGGACCTTGCCCTCTTCGGGAAGACCAGCCTTTCTGAGTTCGGTCTTGATTTGCTTTTCTGACATACCAGACAAGACTGGAGTTGCGACCTTGTAACCCAAGGCAGCAGCAGCCCAACCAAGATGAGTTTCTAAAATCTGACCAATATTCATACGAGAAGCGACACCGAGAGGATTGAGAATAATATCTAGTGGGCGACCATCTGGAAGATGAGGCATGTCTTCAACGGGAACAATCTTGGAAATAACCCCCTTGTTTCCATGACGACCGGCCATTTTGTCACCAACTTGTATTTTTCTGAGTTGAGCGACTGAGACTTGAATGGTCTTGCTCACACCGGTTGGAAGCTTGTCACCTTTTTCTCTAGTAAAGACTTTGACATCAACAACTTTACCATGTTCGCCATGTTGTAGATACAATGAAGTATCTTTAACATCACGAGCTTTTTCGCCAAAAATAGCTCTGAGCAATCTTTCTTCGGCGGTTAGCTCGGTTTCTCCTTTGGGAGTAATTTTTCCGACCAGGATATCGCCCGAAGAAACTTGAGCACCAATGCGAACAATACCCTCTTCATCTAGATCTTTGAGTTTTTCTTCACCTACGTTTGGAATATCGCGAGTGACAACTTCTGGACCGAGTTTGGTATCACGAACATCAATGGAGAAATCTTCAATATGGATGGAAGTGTAACGATCTTCTTGGACCAGTCTTTCTGAAATAAGAATAGCATCTTCAAAGTTACCGCCCTGCCAAGACATAAAAGAAACCAAGACATTTTGACCCAAGGCTAGCTCCCCGTTTTGAGTGGCAGCTCCATCAGCCAGCACATCACCTTTTTTGACCTTGGCGCCCATATTTGCGATAGGGTGCTGATTGATACAAGTAGAAGTATTGGATCTAACAAATTTTTGTAGTTGATGCTCTTTGAGTTCGCCATTTTTGTATGAAACCTGAACTCTGTCACCTGAGACATAAGCAACTTCACCTTCATCTTCAGATAGGATGAGAGTTCCAGAATCTTTGGCTGAACGACCTTCTGAACCAGTTCCTACCAGAGGAGACTCTGGCTTGATACAAGGCACAGCTTGGCGTTGCATATTGGTTCCCATCAAAGCACGGTTGGCATCATCGTGTTCCAGAAAAGGAATTAGTGATGTTGAGACACTGACAATTTGCTTGGGAGAAACGTCAATGTATTCAATTTTACCGGTAGCTTCAATAGAAGGCTCACCCATAACCCGAACTTCAGCTCTATTACTAGAGAAATAACCGTTGTCTTCAAGCGGAATAGTCGCTGGAGCAGTGACGGCTCTTTCTTCTTCAAAAGCATCGAGATAAATAATTTCTTCTGTCACACGAGATTTTACATTGATAACCTTAAGGCCTTTGCTGGATAATTTCTTGATCTGAGCTAATTCTTTGGCGGTAATCTCTACATCACCTTCAATAACCGTCTTGTCAGTTTTTGGATCTTTGATGCCGTTCTTGTAAGTAATCTCCCCTAGAGCCTTGTCGGCCTCTTTCACAGGAATTTCTCTGAGAACTTTTCTATAAGGAGTCTCTATAAAACCATATTCATTGAGTCTGGCATAGCAAGCAAGATGACCAACTAGACCAATATTGGGACCTTCTGGAGTAGCAATCGGACAGATACGACCATAATGAGAACGGTGAACATCACGAACATCAAAACCGGCTCTTTCTCTAGAAAGACCACCAGGACCCATAGCCGAGAGCCTTCTTTTGTGAGCCAGCTCGGATAGTGGATTGGTCTGATCCATAAACTGTGACAGCTGAGAAGAGGTAAAAAACTCTCTAATAGAAGCAATCACCGGTCTAGCGTTAATGAGTTGCGCTGGAGTAACGATGTCAAGATCCATAGTACTCATGCGATCCTTGGCAATTCTTTCCATTCTCATAAGACCCACGCGCATTTTGTTTTGCAGAAGTTCTCCAATGGCGCGCACACGTCTATTGCCCAGATGATCAATGTCATCGCCTTTGCTTTGGTCAACATTGAGTCTGATAAGTTCACGAAGAATTTCGACCAAGTCCTCTTTTCTAAAGACACGGTTTTCTTGAACATTAGGAACTTTGAGGTCTAATCTTTGATTGATCTTGAAACGACCAACTTTACCGAAGTCATAGCGATCAAAGTTAAAAAACATGGCTTCAATCAGAGACTTGGCATTGTCAGCGGTGGCTAGGTCGCCCGGTCTAATTCTTTTGTAAACTTCTTTTAAACCTTCGGCACTATCTTTGGCAACATCTTTGGCCAAAGTGTTTTTGATAAACTTCTTGTCGACCATGGTGTCAATGTCTCTGAAGAGACTCATAATTTCGCTGTCGGACTCATAGCCAAAAGCTCGCATCAAAGAAGTGGCGGGCACTTTTCTTTTGCGATCAATTTTGACATAAATAACACCGTGCACGTCGGTCTCAAACTCTAGCCAGGCTCCACGATTTGGGATGACCTTAGCGCCAAAGAGTTTGATACCTTTATTTGTGTCTTCAGTGAAGAAAACACCCGGGGAACGGATAAGTTGTGAAACCACAACTCTTTCAACACCATTAACAATAAAAGTTCCGCGCGGGGTCATGAGCGGAAACTCACCCAGATAAACTTCTTGTTCTTTTATTTCTCCGGTTTGTTTGTTCTGAAGCTCAACCATGACTCTAACAGCGGCTTCAAAAGTAGCGTTTCTAGAACGAGAAGTCTTTTCGTCTAGTTTGGGCTCATCTAAATAGTACTCTCCAAAATTGAGTTCCAGATCTTTTCCGGTAAAATCAATAATGGGGGAAATTTCTTCAAAGAGTTCTTGTAGTCCTTCTTTGAGAAACCAATCATATGAACGGGTCTGGATCTCTATGAGGTTAGGAAATTTGATGACCTCATGAGTCTTCGTAAAGAATTTTCTTTCGCCGGCCAACGCCTCAGCGACGAGATTTTTTTGTGACATAAAAACAAAGCCCCTTGCTTATAAATTAACAAAGGCCCTTTTATTTAAAAGGATATAAATAACCCGCCTGTGATGTTCATGCCTATATTTTAGACGAGAGAGCGAATTTGTCAAGTGGATAATTGGGTTTTGTCATCTACAAATAGAAACTGGACTATTTTCAAATAGAAACCGGACTACTTGCCTGAATTGGCAATTGCTGGTTGTTCATCCATACTGTTAGGTTAA
>JAHIRA010000012.1 GCA_018818905.1 Patescibacteria group bacterium
AAGCAGCAAATAATCAAATATTTCTTTGAAAGCTTGCCTTGCTCGAGGCAATGACCTGGTCACAAATACATTACCATCGGCCTTCTTGTCACCAGCTCTTGGAGGCAAAAACGGTAACTTGGCCAGAATGACGCCCGCGAATTTGTCTTTTTGAATATCAATAGTTCGCAAAAAATAGTAAGTTGTGACAAAAATAGGCTTTTTGGCATTTCTAAGACCTTCTTCGATCTTTTCTTTGCCGCCAGAAATAGTTTGAAAGAAGATCTCTGCTTCTTTTTCTTTGAAATTTAGTGATTCTTCCTTAAAAAAACGAGTAACTTCGCCTTTGTTCTTCAGAATGACCAAAACACCTCTTTTTTCACTTGCTACCATCCCTTCTATCAATTCTCGAAGCTTGAGAAAATGGCTTTTGGCCCGCTCGTCTGGAAAATCTTCTACGATTAACGTTTGAGTCTGCTTTCTAAGGTCAAAAGGAGTGTCTAATTTTTTTTCTTCAAAGCCATCTAGATGTAAAGATTCTTTCAGAATCATGATCGCTGTATCCAAGACATTGTGTCCCAATAGAAGACGAGCTTTGGATGTCTTTGAAAGTGCTTCTCCAACTTGAGTGAAACGATCAAAAACAGGCGTAATAGAAAAGTAAACGTCCTTTTCTCCTAGCACTATCTCTTGATGAAAATTTTCGTTGAGCTTAAAAAAACGTTCAAAGAAAGTTACCAAACGTTTATTTTCTTGGACCAGACCTTCTTGATCAACTATCAACGACTTAGTTTTGACCTCCAAATCAAGGATTTCTTGATTTAGACCCTGAATCTGACCCATGAGCTTGTCTTTGGCAACAAGAATGCCTCTCAAATCAAGATCGTCCAGAATATCAGCTCTGATCTCAAGACGCCCAAAATTAACTCTTGAGTCATTTTTGACAAAAAGAGCTATGAGACCAAAGAAAAGGGCCAACTGATTTTTGAACTCATTGATTCTTTCTTCAAGAGAAGTTACCTCAAAGCCTTCTCTCCTGGCTAAGTCTAGCAAACTAGCTTCTAGACTGGCTATTTTTTCATCAATTTGAGACAAATTGTAGCTTTTTCCCAAATTCATTTCAAACTGCTCTTCCAGAAACTCAAAGTCGTCCAAAATAATATGACGTGACTTGGAAAAATCCAAAAATTCGAGTAGATTGCTTTGGCTGGTTAGACATATTCGACTCTCTTCCCTCTGTTTTTGCGCCTTATAATAATAACATTGCTCAAAATAAGAACATTTTTCTTCAGAACAAAAATAATCTCGATAACAAATCTCGTCTTTGAGCTTTTTTTCATCGAAAGATAAGTTTATCTCGGAAAGTAAACCGCTAGAAGTGACCGGCAACCACAGCATCACTTTGAGTAGGGAGTGAACTACGTCAACATCAAGCTGATCTCGTTTCTGAAAATTGTTGAAACGTCTCAGACACAGATAATTCGAAGCTTTATCACAGAAGAATAAGTCAGGCTCTCCGCCCAGAAGCTTGGTAATCTGTCTTTTAACTCTTACAGACAAATCTTTTTGGGATTTATAATCCTTAAAAAAAATAACTGTCTTCTTTTTCCCAAGAATTGCTCCCAGCAGGAGAGCCAAACTCTTGTCAAAGCCACTCGGAGCTTCAATGACCTGCTTTTGACTCTTGATAATGGCTTGAGATATATCTTGAGCTAGTTCTAAGTTCTTTTGGGAAATTTCTGAGCTGGATTTCTGGCCTGTTATTTCACTTTTGAAAAAATCATCAACTTTATCGAGATCAAGACTGGTTTTTGTCTCTGATTTGATGATTTTTTTCTTTGAGGTAGAGATTTTTTTGCTACCTTGTTCTTTGGCCAGGACAAAAAAATCCTTATAAGGATAATAACGATGTTTTAAAAAAGACAATATTTCATCAAGCCTCTGGGGGCTAAGATGCTCAATCTCTTGAAGAAGTCTTATGAGAAGCTCCTTTGCAGCCTTAGCGTCGTCTAGGGCTCGATGTGACTCCAGCTGCTTGATTTTGAACTCCTTGGCCAGAACCTCAAGACTATAGGAAGAGAGATTTGGGAGGAGCAAAGTGGCAAAGCGCCAGGTATCAAGAAATTCATTCTTATCAAAAACGACACCATGAAATTTGAGGAAATTTAGATCAAAGACAATGTTGTGACCAACAATAGTCGCCCCACCCACAAAATGAACTAGATCTTTCTTGACTTCAGAGAGACTGAGAGCTTCTTTGACATCTTCGTCACTGATTCCGGTAATGGTGGTAATAAAAGCAGGAATTGGCTTCTCTGGCTTGACCATAACCTGAAATTCCTCAATAATTTTGCTGCCTTTAAATTTGAGAGCGCCAATTTCAATAATTTCACCTTTTTTGGGATCCAGATCTGTTGTTTCTAGATCAAGAGCAACAAAAACTTTGTCGCCCAAGAGATTGGACATATTTTTACTCTTCAAAATTGATAGTTCCTTCAGTTTTTTTGTCTTGGCCAGAGACAAAAACACTTTTAAGGAAAGCCAAGTCTTCCGGCAAGATTGAGCCAAGATCTGCGAAGATGAAGCTCTCGGGTGTATCGAAATCTTTGGCAAAATCACTTCTGGTAGTAATATTGCTCCCTTTTTGGGCTGTGAGAATAGCTTCTGAGGTTTTCTTGTTGCTAGCTATGACTATTTTGCTATCAACTCGCCCCAAGAGTGGCACTGTCTCTGCATTTTCGTCTCCGCCTTCAACATTCCAAAAAAATGAATTGTTAAATGGATTCAAATTTAAAGCATTTTTCTCCAAGACTATTTCTGTGCCCTTGGAACCGTCAGACAGGGTGACTTCTTTCTCAACTGGAGTGTAGGAGGCTTTGAGACTTAATAGGAAATCTTTGGCTTTGTCTTCGACCTGACTGGCTTCTTTACTTTCAAAGATGATCCCAAAATTGCCAGATTCACTTCCCGGAAGTAAGAAAAAGGTATACTGACCATTCATTTGATCTATTAGATCTTCTTTAAGGCTATAAGAAAACTTATCTTTGAGCTCTTTCTCAAGAAATGAAAAGCTCTGACCAAAGCTTTGATATTTTTGGCCCAGATCATCGGTAACGCTCTCAAACTGATGACCTAGATTGTCTCCACCCAGAACAAGCAACGACTCTTCTGGGACTAGATTTAGTATGCTCCAGTCACCAGTTGCCTCAGTGTTCCTGATAACCTCTTCTTCGTTTCTAAGAGCCAAACGAAGTGAATCTTTGGCCCCATTCTCAGTAATCTCGAGCCCCAGATATTTACCATTCAATAGGATTGGTAATGATTTTTCTATGACTTCGTTCCAAGAATTCTCTTCTTTTAGCTCAAGGATCCCTTCCAGATCCAAATAAAGATAGGCTAGAGTTTGACTTCCAGGTTTCAAAAGGTCCTGATACTGCTGTTTTTGATAGAGGCTGGGAGCTTTGCCGTCAGCTGTCGTCAAAATCTCTTCTAACAAAGAATTATTCTTGGCCAGAATCATGACATTACTCTTGAAAACAAAGCAGAAGCTGTCGGAATCGTCCTTTATGCTTTGAACACAGCCACCTTTGTCTTCTTTCTTCTTGGTGTATTTGTCCGAGGGAATACTTTTTAGAACCTGATTAGCATGATAAGCGCTTTTAAATTCAAGAAAAACAACCCCTTCGTTTTTTTCTGCCGAAGGAATAAGGGCAAAACCAAGCTCTTCCCCTAAAGAATCAGCCAGATCACCCTGATAATCAAGTCCAAAGTGCTTGAGGGAGCTTTGAAAAATATTGAATGAGTCTTCCGCGGAATCTGTCTGCAACTCCTTTTCTAAATCAGGCTTTTTGCTGAGAAATTTCTGAAGATTAATCTTGGCAAACAACACCGTTCTCTCTGGGGCCATTTGAGATAAATCCTTCTCCTGATAGAAAAAGCTATAATAAGCATAAATTGATAACCCCACTACCAGCACCAGGGCGATCACAAGAGTCAGGCCTCCAATCAGGAGGTGTTTTGTTTTTGTTTTGTGCTTCATGAACTATTATTCTTTAATCTTGAGGTAACCTTCAAGATAGAAATTTTTTCCTTTTTGATAGCTCTTGATCCCAAAGCTTTCTAGCAATCTCGTTTCTTTGCTCAGAATCCCATAGTCAAAATCTGTCAAATCATCTACTAGCTTAAAGCCGGCTTGCGGTTCAAGATAGATAAGGTGCTGAAATTTACCCACATCCACGTTCTCAAAATTGTTTTGATAAACATGATCTTTGCTCAGAGTTTCTTTTTTATCAATCTCCAAAGTATTCTGCAACGCTGTTTCTGTCGTCGAAAGAATTAGCTTCTTCTCATCAAAAACATAGTGCACATCCAGGGGGTACTTTTCTGGTAAATTTAGGTATCGATATTCACTTTCACCTATCTGATGATTGGTAAAAACTCGATTGTCGCCAAAATCTTCTGGTTGATAGCGCTTGAAGCTCTCTATAACCAAGCCCTCAACTTTACTCATCTTCTCTTGAGCTTTCTTAACGTCATCTTGCTCCAAGATCAAGGATAGATTGAGATTTCCACCGGTGTTATCGCGAAACAGCGCCAAGGCGTATTGCCCCTTGAAGAGGTCTAGAAGATCTCTGTCAACATTTATGCCTAGTTCAAGCTCAATGCCCCTCTTGATAGCCTCAGCTCGAGCTTTGGAGTCTTCTGAGTTACTATCCTGGCCAACAATAAGACTTTCTAGAAATTCGGTTAGGTCTTTGCCTTCCAGATAGAAAACCAAATCATCGGGAACCTCATCGTTAAACTTTTCTTTGAGATTCTCTTTGTCGGATCCTTTCTGTTCTCCCAAAACAGCCATTTTCATTTTGAAACCAGTCTTCTGGGGAGACAACACCAAACCGGTCGGTGCTTCAGCAGCATAACCAACCTTCTCAAAGAAATCTCCACCACCAATCTCAAACTGATTCACAAAAGTCCCGGCTAGCTGAAAAATATCAAAGTAGAAGAAAAGCATTTCTTTATCCCCTTTGAGTGTTTTTTTGGTTTTCTGATAATTGTCATTTTGGGCTAGACTCGTCTCCTTGCCTAGAGAAACATCAATCATTTTCTTGACTCCACTACCTCCTCTAGAAACCAGTAGCTCATTTTCAAGTAAAGCATAGGAGATTTCATTGTCTCCCTCAACCAGAATAAGATCCTGCTCTCTAAATTTTTCTTCAGTAACGACGTTGCCTTTGACCTTGAGATTATCATTCATTTGAGACAAAAATTCGGCCGCTTTATCTCTGTTTTTGACTCTAATGACCATAATTGGCAGATTCTTGAGCTCGCTGGCTTGGATATTGCCAAACAATACTTCCTCGCCAATCCAACCCGTAAAGTCTTTTTGATCAAGCTTAATCTGTTCTTGTCTAATATCGCCAAAAACAAAATTAGTCAGAATACTAGAGAAGAATTCTTGATCTTCAAATTTTTCACTCAGAGCCAGTAGTTCACGACCCTGTGATAATGTGGGCATAAGATCAATTCTACCCACAAAAACAGGGTTTTCTGGCACATAGCTTTCTAATGCCTTCTTGGCAAAAAATTGCCTGTAGACAATATAGCCACCCAGTAGTAATAGCAAGGCGACAGCTATAAGAGTGAAAACGACAACTTGATTTCTTTTTTTGCGTTGACGCTCTTTTCTTATGCGCGACATTTAGTCTTTATTTAAGCAACATAAGGTTAACTCGACCCATATTATCGATCTCGATGACTTTAACTTTGACACTATCCCCCATTTTGACTACGTCTTCAACCTTATCAACTCTATCTTTAGACAATTTTGAGATATGAATCAAACCATCTGTACCTGGGAAAAGTTCGACAAAAGCTCCAAAGGACTCGATCCGGACAACTTTACCATCGTATTCTTCACCAACTTTGGCTTCTTTGGTCAAAGCTTCAATTCTTGAGATAGCATCTTTGGAGGCTCCCTGATCAACAGAAGTAACCATAACCGTACCATCGTCTTCAATATCTATTTCGACACCGGTTTCGTTAATGATTTCGTTGATCATTTTGCCACCAGGTCCGATAACATCTCTGATCTTATCTGGGTTAATTTTGAAAGTCACAATTCTAGGAGCGTATGGTGAGAGATCTGCTTTGGCAGCAGGGATAACTGCTTCCATCTTGCCAATAATTTCTATCAAAGCGGTTTTGTTCTGAAGAACAGTGTCCCTGACCATATCATCTGTCAAACCATCACTTTTGACATCAAGCTGCACTGCTGTAATACCATCTTTGGTGCCAGTCACCTTGAAGTCCATCCCACCATCTGAGTCTTCAAGATCCTGAAGGTCAGTCAAAACCTTGTAATGACCTTCTTTGTCCTGAACTATGCCCATGGCTACACCAGCGACATGTTTTTTGAGAGGAACTCCAGCGTCCATAAGGGCCAATGAAGAACCGCAAGTGGCCGCCATTGACGATGAGCCATTGGAGCCAAAAACCTCGGATACCAATCGGATAGTGTAAGGAAAATCTTCTCTGCTGGGCATAAGTCTTCTAAGAGCATTCTCAGCCAGCATTCCATGACCAATATCTCTTCTGGAAGGGCCTCTTAGGGGTTGAACTTCGCCCACAGAGAAAGGAGGAAAGTTGTAATGATGCATGAAGCGCTTTTTGTACTCGGTTTCCATGTCATCAATAATCTGTTCTGCTCCTGGGCCACCGAGAGTCGCCACAGTTAGAACTTGCGTTTCTCCTCTTTTGAAGTATCCGGTACCATGAGTTCTGGGAAGCATTTCTACTTCTATGTCAAGTGGCCTAATTTCTGTTAGCCCCCGACCATCAATTCTTTTGTCATTTTCCAAAATATTTTTTTGAATCACTTCTTCAGCTACCTTGAAGATGAAATCAGGAAGTAGGCTCTTGAGAAGTTCTTTTTCTTCTTCATTTTGGTGGTTGTCAACAAAGAAAGCTGTTTTTTCTTCGATAAATTTCTTGAGACCTTTTTTGCGATCCTGTTTTTCTGATAGGTAGAGTAGCTCTTCTAATGCAGGTTTGATATCGTTGTAAACTGTTTCTTTGACTTCTGCAGGCAATTCGTCAACTTCTATAACAGCTTTCTCTTTACCAATATCGGTAACCATCTTGACAATCAAGTCAATCACAGCCTGGTTTTGCTTTTTGGCAAATTTGACAGCTTCAATGAACTTTTCTGCCTCAACTTCAGCTGCGCTAGCCTCAATCATAACTACCTTTTCTTGGCTTGAAGCGACCACCAAATCAAGATCACTCTTGACTTGGTCTTCTTTACTAGGGTTAGCCACGAATTCGCCATCTATCAGGCCAACTCGGGAAGCACTAACTACCGGTTCAAATGGTAGATCAGAAATAGCGGCAGCAGCAGAAGCTCCCATGATAGCCACGACATCAGCATCGTTTTCGCCATCGTAGCAAAGGACTTCGGCTACAACCTGAATATCTTCTCTCATTCTTTGATCAAAAAGAGGTCTAATGACCCGATCCATCATTCTGGCATTGGTCACGGCCTCGTCTGAAGGACGACCTTCTCTTTTGATAAAGCGAGAACCTTTGATCTTGCCAGCGGCATAAAGCTTCTCTTCGTAATCAACCATTAGCGGGAAGTAACTGACTTCTGATCTAACTGTGTCAGATCTAACTACGGTAACTAAAACTACGGTTTCACCATAGGTGACCGTGATTGACGCATTGGCTTGAAGGGCTAATTTACCTGTTTCAAACTTTAGCGTCCGTCCTCCAAGTTCGCATTCATAAGTATGCATGTTTTTTCCGGCCAACCAGTTGAGCCGGGCGTATTACTCATTTAACCTCGTGGGACGAGACTAAATTAGTAATACGTCCTCTTGGGCTCTAACTAGATCAGCAATTAATTATTATAGGGAGCATTCTTTAAATCCCTTGCTTCAGCACCGACTTACAATCGGGGCTCAGGCAAGACATTTAGGCTGTTTTTCTGGGAACATGATTCCTTATTGGAGCCCGACCTCTAATAATGTATTTGGAACCTTCTTCAAGATTTATAAAGTCATCAGCTACTTCCAGAAGACTGGCCGAAGAGCTCTTCTTGAAGGCGACAACCTCTGTTTTACATCCCAAAGCTTTGGCATGAACAAGCAAGTCTTTGAAGTCACCGTCGCCAGAAGCTAACACAATCACGTCAAGCTTAGAAGCCAATCTCATGATATCCATAGCAATACCGACGTCCCAATCACCTTTTTTGTTACCGCCATAAAAGGTTTGTAGATCCTTGGCTCTAACTTCATAGCCGATTTTTAGTAGAGCGTCAAAAAAGTTCTTCTCTTCTACCACATCAGCTTTTATCACGTAGGCAAAAGCCCGAATAAGCTCTCTGTCAGAGGCGGCCGTCTTTAGAATTTCTCTAAAATTGACCTTGGCCTTGTAGAGAGCCTTGGCGGAATAGTATAAGTTTTGCACATCAACAAAAACCCCGACCCGCTGATTGGGGTACTTGATAGCTGGAGTAAGTGTTTGGTTGGTCATGTTTGGGCAATATTAGGCCACTTTTAGGCCGAGTTTCTTCATAAGTTTCTGGTATCTCTCTTGATCTTCTTTCTTTAGATACATCTGAATCTTTTTTCTTTGGGCCACCTTTCCTAGTAAACCTCTTCTTGAAGAATGATCTTTGTCATGCTTTTTGAGATGCTTGGCCAGGTCTTCAATTTCGGCGGTAAGAATGGCTATCTGAACTTCTGGAGAACCAGTATCGCCTTTATGAGTGGCGTTAGTGGCAATAATCTTGTCTTTTTGCTTCTTTTCGAGCATAGTTGTCCTTTCTTGTCCCCTATCCTAGAAGCTCGTCTGCTCAGTCAAGCATCCAAGAAAGAGGCGATTAGT
>JAHIRA010000118.1 GCA_018818905.1 Patescibacteria group bacterium
GCGTGATCAGTTCCAGGTAGCCACAAGGCCTTTTTGCCTTTCATTCTTTCGTAGCGGATGACAATATCTTGGATAGTCAGAAACAAAGCATGGCCAATATGAAGCATGCCGGTGGCATTTGGTGGCGGCATGGCAATAGAATAAGGTTCGGTGGGGTTTCCGGGGAGGTTGTCGGGGTTGAAGTAGCCAGAATCTTCCCATTGTCTGTAAATATCGTCTTCGAATTGATTGAAATCGTAACGTTTGTCCATGTGATTTGTTAATGCAGGTTAATTAAAATAAATATTTATGGATGTTGAATTTATTTCGTAGGGACGCGCCAGCGGCGGCGTCCCTACGGTGGATTGTTGAAGGTTAAACAAAAAATCTCGTCTTCAAAATCAAAAAATTTGATTTCAAGGACGAGATTTTAATCGCGGTACCACCTTGTTTCCCCGCCGTCGGCGGGACTCTTTATTGTATCCGATTACGCTGGATGAGCGAGGGTCATTTCCTACCCTGGTATGTTGCTTGCTCGGCCCGACACATTGCCAAAGCTTTACCTTTGTAATTGTGCTCTTATCTTAGGCCTTTTTTTGTTTTTTGGCAAATAAATAGAGAAGCCTATTCCCTTTTCCCCTTAGACTCTTGCTTGAGGCTATCGATTTCTTCTTTCAATTTGATCATTTTGAGTTCCCTGCCAACCATAACCGCATTACTTTTTTTTAGAACCCGATTCTTTTCTTCTAGTTCCTTGGTTTTCTGTTTAACCTTTTTTTCTAGATTTTTGGATAAATTCTCAATTTTTTCTGCCATCTCGTTGAAGATTTTTGCCAGTTCACTGAATTCGTCGTGAGTTTTGACGTTCGCTCGAAAGCTTAGCTTCCCTTTCCCAATATTTCTGGCAGCAGTTTTCAACTCCTTAATTGGTTTTAGAAACTGAAAACCAAGACGAAACCCGAAAACTGCTGCGATGATTAGAGCCCCAATGGAAGCGGCAATAATTGAGAGCTCCAGGCTTGAAATTGCTTTCAAGACCACGCTTTCTTTTTCAAAAACAAATATTTTCCAATTCATTTCTGAAAAAAACTCATCATCGAATGTTTCGTAGCCAACAAGTAGTGACTCCCCGTTTTGCACCGTCTGGAAAAAACCTCCTTTATTCTGAGAATATTGATTCACGCCTTGAGGAAGGGTGTTAAAAAGTTCTTCTGAAGAGGGGTGATAAATTATTCTTTTGTTTTCGTCCGCAAGAATAGTAAACCTACTATTTCTATCAACATTTTCTTCAATAGAAGCCCAGACCCTATCAATTGGTAGTTGAGTGATAAGAATTGCTCTAGTTTTATCATTTTCGTCAATAATCGGTGTGGCAAAAATTATCACGGTATGAAAAGGGTCGAGTATTGTCTGCACTCCTGAAATTGTCGTTTTCCCCTCCTTTGCTTCTAGAAACCAATCTTTCTCGAGCCATTTCCCCTCGTAGTCGTAATTGATAGAAGCAATGACGTGTCCATCTAGATTGACTACAGAAAGATCATCGTATTCGGGATAAATTGTATTAATCTTGACAAGTTCTTCCTTGATTTCATCTTTGCTGCTGTCTGGAGATTCAAAGGTACTTTTCCCGGCGATAAGTTTAGTGTTGACGTAGTTTGAATACAGAAGACTCTCAATGATACTTTTTTTTGCCTCGGCAATACTTTGCAGACTTTCGTTTTTTGTGTCGAGGATGGTTTTTCTGGCTAATCCAATTGAAACAGTGGCGCTTATTATTATGGGAATAATGCCTACTAATGTAATGGCTAAGCCAAGTTTAATTTTTAGACTTAATCTTGTTTTTTCTTTCATTGAACAAATAATTCTTCCCAGACTTCATTATAAATAGTCTGGCTTTCTCCGATAGGCGTAAATTTTTCAGATTTTTCGATGATTTTTTTGGGTGGGTATACCTTTGGATCGTTCAAAACTTCTTGGTCCATGTATTCTTCTGCGGCCTGATTGGTGTTGGCGTACCAAAGTTCGCTCGCATTTTTTGCTGACACTTCTGGCCTGAGAAGGTAATTGATAAAAATTTCAGCTGTGTATTTGTTTTTCGCATCTCTGGGAATAACCATATTGTCTACCCAAATGACGGTACCTTCTTCAGGAATAATATAATCTAGGTTACGGTCCGGATTCTCATCGATCAATTCTAAGGCATCGCCACTATATGTTTGAGCTATCCAGGCTTTGTCAGTCAAAACATCGTCATTGCCCTGATCTAGATCAACGAAACTCTCTTTGGCATTAAACTCTTTGAGTTTATTGGCAGCCTCGGTGATTTGTTTCTTATCTTCTGAATTGATAGAGTGGCCAAGAGATTTAAGTGAAGCGCCCATTGCTTCTCTTTGATCATTTAGCAATCTGACGTGGTTGACATATTCTTTATCCCAAAGATCTTGCCATCCTATCTCATTTTCTTTTGTGTAGTCGTTATTAACAAGTAATCCCGTTGTTCCCCACAAATATGGAATAGAACTCTGATTATTAGGATCATAGGAAGGGTTTTGAAAGCCTGCTCCAATATTAGAGTAGTTGGGAATGTTCTCAAGATCAATTTCTGCTAGAAGCTTCAATTTTTTCATTTTGTCTACAAAAAGGCCTGAAACAACAATGAAGTCGTATTTTCCCAAATCAGACTGAACAAGGGAAAGAATAACCTCTTCATCATTATAGGTGTCAAGATTAACACTTATCCCGTATTCTGCTTCAAAATCTTCTATTACTCCCTCGGCAAAATAGTCCTCCCAATTAGCAATGTTCAGTTCCGTAGCTAACGTGTGCTTGTCATTCTTGTCGTTTTTAAGTAAATAATAACCAAGAACAGCCGCAACAACAATCACACCAATAAAGAGCGTGAATAATAAATAAATCGTTTGTTTTTTCATTTTTTGTTTCTTATGTTAAGTCTTCCTACGCTAAAGCTTCGGCGGACGAGTTGAATTTGGGTTGATTTCCTGCAGCTTACTCTGGGGATCATATTATTAATTAACTATAGCACGTAATTATCAAAAGATAAAAATAGCGAGGACCTCAGTTCGTCTTCGAATTGATTGAAATCGTAACGTTTGTCCATGTGATTGTTAATACGGGTTAATGAAAATAAATATTTATGGATGTTGAATTCGTATCGTAGGGACGCCACCCCTGGCGCGTCCCAATTGGTCCGTATACATTAAAATCTTCATGTCTTCAATGAATCCTGACAAATAATGTTTTCGTTGTAATTGTGACCAATGGTAATTATTTTATAGTGTAGGTTTTGTGGATCAATTTGGACGCGCCGGAGGTGGCGTCCCTACGGTGGATTGTTGAAGGATAAACAAAAAATCTCGTCTTCAAAATCAAAAAATTTGATTTCAAGGACGAGATTTAAATTTTGGCAAATGATAAAAGCTGGGTAATTAATGTTCAGTACGCTAATTACCCAGCTGCTTAAAAGAACTCTCCTAATCCTCTTCTTCTTGAAGAAGACCAAGCTTAAAAGACATCGAGTTGAAGATTCTAGGTTTAGCCAAACACCCCACATTACAGCAAGATGCTTGCTTGTAATTTCTGGTCTTCTGCCAAGCAGTCACAATTCCCTCTTTCACAAGCTCTTCAGGTGTAACTTTGTCTCTCCATTCCTTATGATCAGCTCCAGGACAACGTATCAGCTGACCAGTTTCACGAATCAAAAGACCATTGCATAACTGGAAGCAATGTCCAATGCCGGCATACGGACTAATCCCGTACTGGTCGGTATAAGCTTGTGAAACCAGACCTCTCTTAATTGAGTAGGCAGTCGCTTTTGCGTAGTAGTGGGCCAGATCATTAAAGAAGCTCAAAGTCGAGTTCAGGTAAAGAGCCTGCCCTTTCCCACTGGCCATCGAACAAGTCGACAGGACTGGCACACCTCGATCAGTGAAGTACTTGAAAATCTCGAGGGCTTCGTTGATGGTTGATTTCACGACGGGTGCATTGATAATTACTAGCCTTGCGGCTCTGCCCTGTTCCAATTCAGGTTTGGCAAGGTGTTTGTACAGAAGCTTTAGAGCTCTATTTTGGACTGTCTTGTAATTCTTGGGGTAGTCAATCTTTCTCGAGTCTCCACCATTGACAAGATTGTTTTGAATTTGATCATCAAACGACCTGAAATTAAACAAGAGTCGTAATCTTGGGTAGCTAGCTAGTTTCTGAATCAGTTCTTCCGAAGAAGTAATCCCCAGATGATCAAATTGAACTGCTACTTCTGCATCATCACCAAACATAGGGTCCTTGATGAAGATGCCGACAATTAGATCCAGTGCCTGAAATCTGTCCAACCACTCAAAGGCTTGAGGGTCTCGGAAGAATTCGGTCGGTCCCAAGTATTTGATGGTTTTGGTGCCAAGTTTCTCTACAGCCTCTTTGATTAAGCGCATTATAACTTCAGGGTGAAGTAACTTCTGGCCTAGAAGCAAGCTGTCTCTTTTGACAAAACAACCTTTGCAGTTCAGGGGGCAGTTGGCGTAGACTTTCTTCTCCAAGAGCTCTCTTTGTTGGGCTTCATCACGAGCTTGGTTGTATTCTTCTACGATCTGAGTAGGTAACCAACAGAATTCAAGAGAGCGAAGAGGTTTGAGGCCACTTGGTAGTGGAGCGAGAAAATTGTCATCAATGGTAACTCCTTCAAGAATTGGGTTTATTTTAACCCCGATTTCTTGAAAGGTTTGTCTTTCGTGCTCAAAAAGAGGCGAAACTCCTGTGAGAGGATAGGTTTTCATGGCTTCTCCTGTGCTTGGATCAAATTGTAAAGGTGCAAGAATTTGTGTTTTTTATTTTGGCCTTGTATTGTACAATGAAGCGAGAATATTGTCGATACTAGTCAAACATAGTGAAGTAAGCATTGCTATGTTTTGGCTTATATAATATAATTAGAATGTCGATTCTATTTCCACAACAAAGAAAGACCCAAGCTTGAGTTGCTTGGGTTGGCCTCCTAATATCCCTCGTTTTTTGCTCGACGCAAGGCATCTTGGGCGCGTGCCTTCATGAAACCGCAACAGTTTTCTGGGGGAACAGCCAAAGTTCCACAAGGAAACTTTCCTTCCTTCCCACAGTCATCACAATCACCAGGTAGGAGCCCATAATTTGCCAGAGATTTTGCAATTGGGTGAAATTCTTGACCACGCTCCTTATTGGCTTCAATACATTCAGGGCAAAGGTGCATTTTAATTCTCCTTATTAACAAGGTTCAAAAACTGTTATTTCTAGCCTAACTCTTCTTGGCCTTGTTGTGGAAGAGGTAACGGAAAAATAGTTTATAATTGACTCTTTTTGTTTTAAATAATATAGTTTAATGTCGAATTATTTTCCACAACAAATGATTAAGACATCATTAATGAGGCCCTGAAGAACTAAACCTCTCGAAAAACGTATTGACAAAAAACAAAATTTAGACTAAAATTGTAATTGAAATAACAAAATTAATATAATAAATGCAACTAGTTCCTCGTTTAATTCAAGATAAGATTGAAAAAAGACTTTTTAAGGGTAAAGTTATTATTCTTTATGGTGCAAGGCAGGTTGGCAAGACAACACTTGTCAAAGAAATACTAGAGAAACACAAAGACAAAAGTCTTTATTTGAATTGTGAACTTCTATCAGTGAAAAAGGCTCTTTCGGTGCCAGAAGCCAAAGAAATCAAGAGTTATCTTGGAAATAATAAGCTTATAGTTTTGGATGAGGCCCAAAAAGTAAAAAATATTGGCTCAATTCTCAAAATAATTGTCGATACTTATCCCGAGATACAAATAATCGCGACTGGCTCGTCATCATTTGATTTGGCCAATGAAACAAGCGAACCATTGACCGGAAGAGTTGATAAATTTATTCTCTACCCCTTTTCCATAGAAGAAATCTCAAAGTATTTTGGGCGACTTGAGGTAGAAGAGCGTTTTGAGGCGCTGCTTCGTTTTGGGTCTTACCCGGAGATATTTTTTTTGTCTGAAGAAGAAGCCAAAAATCGACTGGATGAAATTGCTTCAAACTATCTCTACAAAGATATTCTATCTTTTGAAGGGCTAAAAAATTCGGATTTGTTGATTGATCTGTTGCAACTTCTGGCTTTACAGCTTGGAAATGAAGTTTCATACCATGAATTAGCAACTCAGATGGGAGTTTCTAGGGCGACAATCAAAAAATATATCAATCTCCTAGAAAAAAGCTTCGTTGTTTTTTCTTTACGATCCTTTAGCAGAAACCCTCGCAAAGAAATTTCAAAATCGGTGAAAATTTATTTTTATGATCTTGGCATCAGAAATAGTTTGATTCAAAATTATAACCGTCCTTCTCTGAGAAATGACAAAGGAGCTCTTTTTGAGAATTTGATGATTATTGAAAGGATGAAAAGAAACAAACAACACCAAATTCATACCAATACATATTTTTGGCGAACATATTCGAGACAAGGGATTGATTATGTTGAGGAGCGTGGGGGAAAAATCTACGCCTATGAATTTAAGTGGGCCAAAGGAGAAGTAAAAAAACCGTCAACTTTTTTAAAGTTTTATCCTGAATCAGAATTCCACCTAGTAGATAAAAATAATTATTTTGATTTTGTAGCATGATCAAATCTCTCCTCAAAGAACTAAATTTCTCCGAAAAAGAAACCAAGGTCTACTTGGCTCTCATGGAACTAGGTTCAGCCAAAGCCAGAGATATTTCTCTCAAAGCTGATCTCAACCGCACCACTATCTATGATGTTTGTGAAGAACTCCTTTCTCGCGGTCTTATTTCGACTTACAAAAAGGGCAGCACTACTTATTTTAACGCTCTGGAGCCCAAAAGGCTGGTTAATTATTTGGAGCGGGAGAAAGCTGATTATGAGAGTAAGATTGAAAAACAAAAAAAGAAGGTCAAGAACCTTCTGCCAGAATTGATTTCTCTGCAAAATTTACCAACGGCCAAGCCCAAGGTTCGTTTCTTTGAAGGAGCTAAGGGTGTGAGAGAAGCCTACGAAGATACTCTCTCTGCCAAGGAAATGATTTTGGCTTACGCCAATGTCCAAACTATGCACGAGGGGTTGCCAGATTTTTTCCCTGAATATTATAAAAGGAGAGCAGCTAAGAAGATATTTATTAGAGCTATTTGTCCGCAGAACAATCTTTCTATAGAAAGAAGTAAGTATGATCAAGAAGAGATGCGAGAAGTTCGTTTTTTACCAGATAAAGCGCAAACTTTTTCTCCAGAGATAAATCTATATCACAATAAGATGTTAGTGGCTTCCTGGAAAGAGAAAATGGCGGTTATTCTTGAGTCTAAGGAGTTGGTTGATTTGCAGAAGTTAACTTACAATATGATATGGGAGAGTTTGCCTCGTCACAAATAGTTTCTACAAAGCCATATTCGGTTCAGCTGTCGTCTTAAGATCAGCAAATTCTTTTCTTTGATATTTTTTCTCGGCGGCCCAAGCAATCATAACTGCATTGTCCGTACACAGATCTGGCTCGGGGACGACAAGATGGGCCTTGGGGAACTTCTGTCCCATTTCTTTCTCAAAACTTCGTCTAAGAAGGGAGTTTGCGGCGACACCTCCAGCCAAAATCATGGTTCGAGGCTGATATTTGTCAGCCGCTTTACCAAATTTGGTTAGCAGAATGTCGACGACTGTTTTCTGAAACGA
>JAHIRA010000119.1 GCA_018818905.1 Patescibacteria group bacterium
ACTACTTTAAAATTAATATGCGATTGCGTTTTCTCCGGCGCATCGTCCGGTACTAAAACAAGCTTGGAGATTATAACCACCGGTCGGCCCATCAAGATCCAAAACTTCGCCCGTGAAACTTAGGTTACTAACAATCTTTGACCTCATGGTTTTGGGATCAATTTCACGAAGCAAAACTCCGCCTGAAGTCACAATCGCTTTTTCAAATCCCAGCAAAGCAGTGGCAGTGAGAGGAAATTCTTTTAGCAAGCGCAACAATTCTCTCCTTTCTTCTTTGGTAATTGAATTAACTTTTTTTTCTGGATTGATCTTTGACTCCGCAATGATAATCGGAATTAGTCTTTGCGGCAACAAATCGGACAGTACATTCTTGAACATTTTATTCTGCCCTTTCTCAAAATCATTTTGGATTCTTAGATCAAGTTTCTGAAAATCCAAGGCCGGCTTGAAATCCAGCCGCAGAATAACTTTCCCCTCTCCTTTATGGAGAGCTTGTCCAACACTCCTGCTCAAATCAAGAATAATTGGCCCACTCAAACCGTTTCTTGTGAAAAGGGCTTCGCCAAATCGTGCTTCGATTTTTTTATTATTATGATAGACGTTAACTGCAACATTCTTTAGAGTCAAACCTTCAAGTTTCGAAATGAAACTCTCTTCTAGAATTATTGGGGTTAGAGCTGGCATTAAAGGAGTAATCGTATGACCAAGCTTTTTGGCAAAATTGTAACCATCACCGCTTGAACCACTCCCGGGATATGATTTACCTCCGGTGGCGATAATAAAATGATTGGCAGTTATGGCTACCCCATCCGAAAGAACAACTTTTTCTATTAGCTGTTCTTTTTTGATAATTTCTTTCACCGTCACGCCAGTTTTTATGTCAACCTTTGATTTCTTCAAATATTTAATCAAGGCCGCCAGAACATCTGACCCAAGGTCACTTTCCGGAAAAATCCGACCACCTCTCTCAATTTTTGTCTTAACCCCCAGACCTTCAAAAAAATCAACAACCGCATCATTGTCGAAGCGAAAATAAGAGGAAAATAAAAACCGACCGTTGCGACCAAACTTATCTATCAGCTTTCTTCTTTCGGCTTCACTGTTGGTCACATTACAACGACCTTTGCCGGTCATGAGAAGTTTCACTCCCAACCGATCATTTTTTTCAAGCAAAATAACGCGAGCACCAAGCTCGCCTGCTCTTCCCGCAGCCATCATCCCAGATGGTCCTCCGCCAATTACCGCGACATCATATGTCATAATAAAAGCTTCAAAAAGTCCGCAACTTACTTCTTTACATCAAAGCAAAATATATGTTAAATCCACTCTTTCTTGGACAAAAATCTCTCTATCCCTTCTTCTTCCATGGTATCTGGATTAATTTTTTTCATCTCCTCAACATAATCTTCCAAAACCATTGAATTTAAACTAAATATGATACTTGCAAGAAGTAGGCAGTTTGACTATCTTGGCAGAAGAGCAAGTTGCTGGCTAATATCCAATATTTTCTGATGCATATGCTTATTACTAGAAGCAGTAAAGTATGTACTTGTTTCGTCTTGCTCTTTGCTGCCATCAAGTTGAGTAATAATTCCCCCCGCCTCCTTAACAATTAATTTCCCAGCCATGTTGTCATAAATATCATTACCATTACATATAATAGATTCAATTTTACCACTGGCCAAGCGACAAAAATCAAGGGCCGGAGACCAATTGCTAAGTAGTCTCTTGATCCCATACTTATGACAGATCGTCAAAAGATTTTCTTCGGTTTTGCCGCTGTCTTTATAGCCGCACAAGTAAGAAACGGTGGCCTCTTGAAGACTTTCTACACCATTGGTTTTGAGACGACTCTTATTTAGATAAGCACCTTTGTCTTTCTCTGCCCAGAATACTTCTTTCAAAATAGGCTGATAAACAACCCCTAGGATGGTTTCTTTATTTTTTTGCAAGGCAATGGAAATAGAGAAATTTGGCAGGCCAATAGTAAAGTTGTTGGTCCCATCAAGCGGGTCAATAACAAAAGTGAAATCAGAATCGTTTTTTATCCACCCTTTTTCTTCACTGAAGAAATTGTAGTCCGGAAAGTCTTGTTGTAAATTGTCCAGAATAACTTTTTCTGAAGCCAAGTCAGCCTCAGTTCTAAAATCAGCTAGACTTGATTTGTTGGTAACAGTCAGAGATTGGCCAAAGTGTTTTGTTAACTCTTTTCCGGCGAGCTTGGCGGCGGTGATAACTTTGTTGATCATTGTGGTGATAAGATACTTTTTTCTTTGTTTATTTTAACATAGAATTGATAGAAAAACTTGTTTGTTCATTTTCATAATTTGGTCTTTTTCTCTTTCTTTTTCATAGATAAATTCTTCTGCTTCTAAAACTCTGGCCATGTTTTCCAGATCATGATGTTTTGAAAGAAGTTCTTTAAATCTCTTGTTAAATTCTTCTCTCTCCCCTTGTTTTTCCATTTCCGGCCCGGCAGGGCCACTTTCACCTTTGTACATATAATTGATATGATAGAAATAATATTTTTCAACTAAGTCGAGAAGAGAGCTCCTTCTGTTTCTTGTTGCCAAGACGAAACCTCGTTTTTGGAGGGTGTATACAGAGTAACCTCAACCTGACCATTTTCTTCATTTTTTTCCAGACCTACAATAGCAACGCCAAATTGCTTGTGTAGCTCTGTTAGCATTTCTAGTCCTTTATTTTTTCTACCTTCAAGAATCAAGATCCCATTTAAAACAATTTCTTCGGGATAAGGATAATCAATCTCTCCAATTCCTTGTTTGATTGCACCATCCAATTTTCTTCTCAAATCACAATGTGCGTTCCAGTCTGTATTAGTAACAAGCAGAGGAAGTCTTTCTTCCTCTTTCAGCCCATCTTTTTCAGTCCAATACTTCTTTTTCCCTTTAATAGAGTCAAGCTTTTCATCAAGAGGTTGACGACTTTTATTTGCTACTTTTTCGAGTTCTCCATGTGACCAAGTAAAACTTAATTCTGCTCCATTTTCGTAAGAAATGCCCTCAAGCCCCAAGGATTGGAGAGCTTCTCTGGCCATCTCTTGAGCATTTTGAATGTCTTGTTCTGAATTAATCCCCCCAGCAAAATTAAAATCTCCTTCAGAGAGATCCACAATCATATCCGAAAGACCTTGAATTTCTTTCTCGTCAACAACATCACCTTTACCCTTAGCATCCCTTAGGTATTGCCCAACCGGAGTCGGAAGAAGCTCTTTCCAAGAACGCCTTTCTTTAGAGCCCTTTCCTTCGATTTCATTTTGAGGAATTTGTTTTTCTTTGTCCATTTTTGTGAGAATTATGTCTGCTAATCTGTTCTAATTTAGATATTCGCAAATTTAATTTAGATAATCACTTTCTTTATTGTACCATAACAAAAAGTGCCAGGAACGGCACTTTGGATAACATGTGACAGATTTTGTTTATAAATAATGGGAAATCACCCACCTTTCTGATACAATATCTGCAACGAGCACAAAAGCTTATTTCTACAAAATTATTCTTGTAGATTAAGTCGCATGATTGCGTCAATAATCACTATCAAAGATATGGAGAAAGTAAAACTGCAAAAAGAACAATGCAAGAAAATTGCTGAGATCATCAGCGAACTTACTTCTAATAAATCGTATCTCAAGCGCCCATATCTTTGTCTTCATGGAGATAAAGAAAAAAAATTAAGAGCATACTTATTATCAGTTGCCATTTGTCATCAGACTCAAAATCTTTTTAGCAAAAAATATCAACTGGCAGGCTGGGACTATATCGAAAAAGTCTATAATGGTAAGCGAAAACTAGACAGTTGTGTAAGAGTGTTTTTTGAAACTTAGTAGCAATGTGGTATATAATAGATTTATCGGGTTAACCACATTAAACTTATGCGCAAAACATTCTCTGCAGCCATCAAAGCCAAAAAAGTATCGGAAATAGCCAGTCTGTATCAGATTCATCCAACCCAGGTTCAACAATGGAAGTCAGCTGCTCTTGATCATCTTGAAGACCTCTTTTTAGACAAGCGACGCAAGAAAGATAAATCCAAAGACGATTTAATTGAAGAGCTATCATGATTCAAAGTGTTATCGTAGACAGAGGTGTAATTAACGCTCGCACATAAGTTTTTAATTAAAATAATAAAAATGGAAAAAGGTTATAGACCAAAATCAAAAGAACATCTACAGGCTCAGGTCGAAGCTTTTGCTGACAGAG
>JAHIRA010000120.1 GCA_018818905.1 Patescibacteria group bacterium
ATCGAGAGGTAAAGAAAGAATATCTGACCTTGGTTTATGGACAGATGAAGGAAACTCAAGGGCAAATCGCCTATTCTATTATTAGGAGCAAGAAGAATTACTCCAAATTCACCACCGGTCCCGGAAAAGATGCTGTGACTGACTTTGAGGTGGTTTCATTCTGCCTTGATCCCAAGCGGCATCAGGAGTATACTTTCCTCAAAGCCTGGCCCAAAACTGGGCGTACGCATCAAATTCGGGTTCATCTAAAGGCCAAGGGATATCCTATTGTTTCTGATATGAAGTATTGTTTCAAGAATCAGCGCAAAATTAATCCCCTTCCCCGCCTTTTCCTCCACGCCCATCAAATTTCATTTGACGACCCTTCAACCGGAGTCAGACAAGAATTCAAGGCCCCTCTAGCCCAAGATTTAAAAGATTATTTAGATACACTTACATGCTCATCACCATCGGAGGCCTCCCCGGAAGTGGCTCCTCTACCGTAGGCTCCCTCCTATCAGAAAAAATTGATCGCCGGCGCATTGACGCTGGCAATCTGTGGGACAAAATGGCTCGTGACTATAACACTGACGTTCTGGGACTAAACAAGCTGGCCGAAAACGACGATTCTATTGATCATGATCTGGACAAGAGAATGGTTGCTACGGCCAAAGAGCAACCAGACATCATCCTAGAAGGTCGCCTTATTGGGTATTTCTGCCAAAAAGAGGCCATTCCAGCCTTCAAAATTTGGATAACTGCTGATCAAACTATTAGGATCAACCGTCTCAAGCAAGACGGCCGGGAAACAGAACGAGTCAAAGAAAGAGAAGCTAGCGAGAGAAAGCGTTATTTATCGCTTTATAATATTGACATTGATGATCATTCTGTGTATGATTTAGTAGTTAATGCCAACAAACAAACTCCAGACAAAATTGTTGGTCTTATTTTAGATAAACTTTCTGATCTCAAAATCATTAGCAAATAAGGTAAAACGATGGATCCAATTCTAGAATTCAATAGAAAAGAAGTCAGCAGAAAAATCCCCAAGATTAAAGCCGGTGACACAGTTAAGGTCCACCAAAAGATTAAAGAGGGTGATAAAGAAAGAGTTCAGATTTTTGAAGGTGTGGTCATTAAAATTCATGGTGGCTATGGTCAAAACGGAACTTTCACTGTCAGAAAAATAGCCAGTGGTGTTGGAGTAGAAAAAATCTTCCCCTTTGTCATGCCTTCTCTGTCAAAAATAGAGGTCACCAGAAGAGGCGAAGTCAGACGCGCCAAATTGTATTATTTGAGAGAAAAGCAACAAAAAGAAGCTCGTCTCAAAGAGAAGCTCATGAGTGAGAAAGAAAAAGCTGATATCTCCTATGACGAAGACGTAGAAGCAGAAAAGAAAAAGGCTGTCGAAGAAGAAGCCAAGAAGGCTGCAGAAGCTTCCAAGGGAGAAGACAAGACAGACAAAACAGAAGCTCCAAAAAAGGAAGAAAAATCAACCGAGAAGAAGAACGAGAAGAAAGCTGAAGCCAAATCAGAAAAAAAGGCAGACAAGAAATAATTTTCTTGATACTCTAAAGAATGCCAGACAACTGGCGTTCTTTTAGATAAAAGACAATAGATACGGGCGGGTGGCGGAACTGGTAGACGCGCAGGCTTGAGGGGCCTGTGGCCAATATTGGCCGTGGAGGTTCAAGTCCTCTTCCGCCCACGTCGTCGGATTCAACCTTCCAGTCTCCGTGTGCCCCTCCGCTATGCTCCGGAGCCCACTCCGACTTCCAGGTTGATCCTCCTCTCCCCAAAAATACTCCGCATCCGCTCCGTATTTTCGGGGACCCCGGTTGAAAAACCAGATATGCGGACGTAGTTCAGTGGTAGAACGCTTCCTTGCCAAGGAAGAGGTCGCCGGTTCGAATCCGGTCGTCCGCTCCATTACATGCAACAAACAATCATTTTCACTAAGTTCAGTTCAGGGCGAGTGGCGGAACTGGTATACGCGTTGGACTTAAAATCCAATTCCTATTGTATAGGA